>JAEWUR010000570.1 GCA_023397045.1 Planctomycetota bacterium | reverse complement strand
CTCTCCCGGAGGGAGAGGGGACCGGTTTCGACCAAGGCTCTCCCGGAGGGAGAGGGGACGTTCGAGAGTAATTCTTCCGGACGGAGAGGGGATTTGGGGATCAGAAGACCGGGCCGATCTGTTTCAGGCGGCGTTCGGTTTCGGCCATCAGGGCGTCTTCGGCGGCTTCGTCGGGGGCGACGTAGGTAACCGAGAAACGCAGGTACGCGCCGGCGTCGTCCCAGGGGACCGTGCAGATGGAATGCTCGGTAATGAGGTGCTGGCTGAAGGCTTCGGCCGTGGGGAACTGTTGGCCATCGGCGCTGCCTTTGGGGCTCTTGGTGTAGAGGAAGTACGACCCGCCGGGCATGCGGCAGTCGAAGCCGCAGCGGCGGAGCATGGCGACGAGTTTTTCGAGGCGTCGCTTGTACTTGGCTCGGGTCGTGCGCGGGATTTCGGGATTGTCGAGCGCGGCGGCGGCCGCCTTCTGGATGGCGATGAACTGGCCGGAGTCGCTGTTGTCCTTGACGTCGGCCAGTGCGTGGACAATGCGCTCGTTGCCGCACACCCAGCCCATGCGCCAGCCGATCATGTTCCAGCCTTTCGAGAGCGAATGGACTTCGACGCCCACGTCGCGCGCGCCGGGCACTTGCAGGAAGCTCATCGGCGGGCCGTCGTAGGTGAACATCACGTGTGCGGCATCCTGGACGACCACGATCTCGTTGGTTTTGGCGAAATCGATCACCTTTTCGTAGAACTCGCGGGTGGCGGCCTTGCCGGTCGGGCTGTTCGGATAGTTGATGACCAGCATCTTCGCGCGGCGGCGAACGTCGGCGGGAATCGAGTCCAGGTCGGGCAGGAAATCGTTCTCGGCCAGCAACGGCAACCGGTGGACTTCGCCGCCGTAGTATTTTGTGTGCGTTCCGGCCACGGGATAGCCGGGCACGGTCATCAAGGTGACGTCGCCGGGGTTGATGAACACGGCCGGCAACATGGCCAAGGCCGTCTTGGTGCCGATGCAGTGGTTGATTTCGTTGGCCGGGTCCAGTTCGACGTTGAATTCCCGCTTCATCAGCCGCGCGACGGCCTGCTTGAACTCGATGATGCCGTTGTCGGAGTAGCCGCGGTTCTCGGGCTTGTTGATTTCTTCGGCCATGATTTGGCGGACGGCCGGGTCGGCCATTTCGTCGTTCTCGCCGATGCCGAAATCGACCAGTTTGCGTTCGGGGTGATCGGCCAGGGCCTTGCGTTTGGCCCTTTTGATCTTTTCGAACTTGTAGATTTCGGTGCCCTTGCCGTAGTTAGCGCCGCCGATGCGGTCGGCGAACATTTTTTGGAAATAGGGGTCGCTCATGGGGAAAATGAACTTGGTGTAACGAGGGAAAACGGGAACGGGGAAAAATGGGGAGTTAGGATCATGGTTGTTGTCGTGACGGGGAATCATTATAGCAATTCTCGCGGGGAGACAAAGCGATGAAGGGGAAGAAGCGGCGGGCAAGCCCGCCCGCTACTCGGAGACCGGGACACCCTTTGCCGGCGGCGCAAGTCGTGTTATGCTGGGTCGATGTCGAATGACGCCACGCTCACCGCCGAGGATCTATCCCCCCCAGAAGGACGCCGCGTGGCGCTGCCGGCGTTCCTGTTTCTGGCGACCTGCCTGTCGACGTTCTGGACGGGGGCGGTCGATTGGAAGCCGCTTGTCCATCTTGATGCCCTGTTTCGCGGCGTCGGAGTGTTTTTTGAGAATCTCGACCAGGGCTCCGCGTTGGCGGCCATGCGCGAGGCGATTGCGGTGGCGCGGATGGACTGGCAGCAGGGATTGCTCTACATGGGGTTGGTGTTGGGCATCTTGTTGACGCACGAGATGGGCCATTTTTTGATGACGCTTCGGCATCGGATTCCGGCCAGCCTGCCCTACTTCATTCCGCTGCCGGTGGTGCCCTTTGGCACGCTGGGCGCGGTCATCGGCATGGACGGCTCTCGGGCGAACCGGCGCGAATTGTTCGACATGGGGGTGGCCGGTCCGTTGGCGGGCTTGATCGTGGCGTTGCCGATCACGATTTATGGCGTGTTGCTGCTTCCGAGTGTCCCATCGCCTGGCGACAGTCTTTGTTTTCACAACCCGCTGGCGTTCCAATGGCTGATTGTTTGGTTGCGGCCGGAGTATCAAACGCCGGGCGTTCTGTATTTGAATCAGTTCAACCCGTATCTGATGGCCGGTTGGATGGGGATGTTGGTGACGGGCTTGAATATGCTGCCGGTGAGCCAACTCGACGGCGGGCACGTGGCCTATGCGGTGTTGGGTCGTCGCGGCGCCAGCCGATTGGCCCGGGGCTTTTTGATCGGGGCCATTTTGTTCATCCTGGCGGCGCAGACTTATTTTTGGGTGCTGATGCTTGTATTGGTGATCTTGCTGGGCGTAGATCATCCACCGACGGCCGACGACCGATGCCCGATGGGGTTTGTGCGGATGGTGATCGGGCTGTTCTCGCTGCTGATTCCGGTCTTCTGTTTTCCGCCGCTGGGAATCACGCCGATCGGATGGTAGCGCGGCATGGGCAGGGCCGACGTTCCGTCGGCCGCTAAACGACGCTGGTCGGTCGTCGAGCGAATCGCTATTTCAGTTTTTCGGTCTTCAGTCGGCCGGCGAGTTTCTCGAACTGGTCGGCCTT
>JAEWUR010000491.1 GCA_023397045.1 Planctomycetota bacterium | reverse complement strand
AACCTCAATAGTATCAACCGGTTGCGCAGTCCATGTTCCGTTGTCGAAGGCACATCGTTCCACCCCATCGCTGCCGGGCAGCACGCACAATTTGAGGGACGACAAGATAACCAAAGCGTCAGAATGGGGAGGCTCATCGGCCCGATTGGGAAGAGCGCGCAAATTTTCCGCTGCAACTGCTATTACAATAGTGGAAGTGAGCAAAACAGTCTTCGCAGAAACCTTGTCGGTTCCTTCGGTTGTTTTCGGCTGGGAATGGGAAAACGTGGTGTTCGATGGACGTACATCCAAAACATGAACGTTTCCTTCAGTTGTTTCTTCCCATTCAACCTGCGCTGAATGGGTATTTGCGCACATTGATTCCTAGCCGAACCGATGCCGAGGATGTGCTGCAAGCAGCCGCCGCGGTGATGTGGGAGAAGTTCGACGAATTCCAGCAGGGGACGCGGTTTGACCGTTGGGCCTACCACATCGCGCACCTCCAAGCCTTGCGATACCTCACGGACCTCAAGCGAAGCAAATTGGTTTTTGGTGAAGCCGTGTTGTCGTTGCTCGCCGATCAGGCAGCCGCCCTTGCAGAGAAGACGGACGAGGTGGTGGAGTACCTCGATTCCTGTCTCGAAATGCTGCCGCCGCAAGACCGCGAGTTGCTGCGATTGCGTTTTGAAGAGAATGGAACCAATCGCATCGTCGCCCGGGCATTGGGGCGTTCCGAAGGCGCCATCAGCCGCACCCTAAGTCGGCTCTACGGCAAATTGTTGGATTGCATCGAACAGCGCGCCGTCGCTGCGGTGCGGGAGAGGACGCCATGACAACGACTCCTCCCTATTCCGGCGATGATGATGATGAATTGCAGGGACTATTTGCCGCTTTTCGCGATGAGACCATCTCGGAGGATCAATTTCGCCGACTTGAGCAGAGACTGTCCGAAGATGCAGAGGCGCGGATACGTTTTGCGCGGTTGGTGCAACTGCACGTCTTGATCGAACACAAGCATGCCTTCTTGCGATCACGAAACGTTGCACGCCATCCGTCGGTGGCAGACGTGACGGCCCCCGGCGGCGTTGCGGCCTCCGTTCCGCCCTCCGTGGGCGCTCTGACCAATCTGATCCGTATGCCGGCGGGCTATCTTTCCGGCTGGCCGCTTGCCTATTTGATAACGACCGCGGTTTTTGCCGTGGGCACCTTGATCGCGGCATTTACCTACGTGACCCATCCGGTGCGAGACCTCGGTGAGCAACCCGGCGTCGCACGAAGTATTCGTAAAGATGATATTCGAGACCGGAACGACATAGACGCGGTCGGCCGAGTTACCGGAATGGCTGGCTGCCAATGGGAGGACTCCTCGAAACTCGAACTGTTCCAACCCGTCGCAGTCGGCCAGAAAGTCCATTTAGCGTCCGGTTTGATCGAGATATCCTACGGCCGCGGGGCGAAAGTGATTCTACAGGGGCCGGTACGTTTTGCCGTCGATTCCACATCGGGCGGCTTCCTTTCTTTCGGCCGATTGACGGCAACGGTAGACAAGAACCGAGTGGCCAGTGGTCGGTGGCCGGTGGCCAGTGAGCAAACAACTCCATCCGCCATCCACCATTCGCCATCCTCCAATCCCTCACTATCCACTACCCACCACCCACTATTCACGATCACCACTCCCGATGCCGTGGTGACCGATCTCGGCACCGAGTTCGGCGTCGAGGTCGATAAGGAGGGGAGAAGCCATGTGCGGGTTTTTCAGGGCAAGGTCGAATTGGCCCGCAACGGGCCTGCTGGTGAAACTACTTCGACGGAGAAGATCTATCTGACCGCCGGGCAGTCGGCGGGGCTCGACAGGTTGGGCAAGATCATCCGCAATGCGGCAGCCGCGCCGGACGCCGAGAAGTACGTCCGCGCCTTACCGCATTACGACGAGTGGATTGGCCGCATGGTCGGTCTGCAACGTTGGTATCGGGCCGACGCGGCCGCGTACAAGGATGAGGATGCCCGGACGTCGGCTGGCCAAGGCGACCCAATTGCATGTTGGATCGATCAGTCGCACAACCAAAAGGCCGTGCAAACGAGAGAAGAGGCCCGACCCGTATTGGCGGAAACGCCGAATGGCCGGCCGGTCGTGCGGTTTGACGGCGTCGACGACGTGTTGCAGTTCGACGAGTTGCAGCTTCCGCGAGGATTTACCGTGATCGCCGTAGCAGGCAACCATCAGGATAACAAGTTCTTTGTGCTTTTAGGACAATACAACGGCGACGTCATTGCTCCCGATTGGGACACATCGTCGCGGCTGATTTTCGATTCCGCCGGCAACCGCGCAGCGGCCATCCGATCGGAGGCGTTTCGTGATGACCGTTTTCGGCTCTTCACGGCGATCAAGTCCGCCGGCACGGGCCAATACGTGGCGATGTGGCACACAAACGGCCTGCGGGAGACGCTTGGCGACAATCATCTGACCGAGGCGAATGGCTTAGAATTCAACATGCTGGGCGCCCGGCCGTGTGACGACGCGGCTCCGATGCTCGGCGGTCAGTTTGGCAAGCAAGACATCGCCGAACTGCTCGTGTTTGATCGCGATCTTCCCTACGTGGAACGGCGGCGGATTGAAGGCTATCTAACCCGAAAGTACGGCATAACCATCGACATGGATCGGTGAGCAGAAATGTGATTGCGGATTCTTGTGTTGAATCCGCCGACGCGGGTTGCAGACGCTGGAATGCGACCGCGACGACTTTTTTTCCAGCCAGGAGAATGTACCATGAGACGCGTTGCATTATGTATCCCCGCGACGGCATTCCTGTTTCTCGCGGCCACGTCAATGTCGTTCGCCGACTTGACGATTGAGGCGGAAAACGCCAATGCCTTGGATCACGCCATCGTGATGACAGGGCAAGGCACGCCGTCCGGCGGGGCTTTTCTTGCCCTCCAGAACCCGTGGGACCAGCCGGGGAGCTCGTATTACTGGCTTGACGCGGGTACCGTCGCACCAGGCAAATATAGTCTCACATTGAATCTTTGGTCGGAGAACATTGGACGCTGGGTCTATGCTGAAATGCGTCAAGGAACCCATTTGGCCGAGGATGGCAACTGGGGAGTCGAAAGCCAATTCGCAATTCCAACGTCCGGTCAATCGGCCTATGATCCGGTCATCTGCACGACGGAGTGGAATGCAGGCGATACGTCGCTGTTTACCATCAATCCCGGACAGGATTACACGCTTTGCGTTCGCTCACATCCACCGGGAGGCGACATGGTCTACTTTGACAAGTTAACGCTCAATTACGTATCGGCCGTGCCCGAACCGTCAGTGCTTGTTATGACGGTGGTTGGCACTCTTGGACTGATGGCTTACGCGTGGCGCAAACGGAGATGACACTCGCATCGGAATCGGGGCGAGCGGGGGCCCTGCAGATCACATGACTGCATCCCCCCCTCACCTCGATGGATCGCGGAAGGTCGATCGACGCACGAGACCGACGAATGGACGATTGGAGTCACGCGGAGACAAGATCAACATGAGAATCGGAATTGTCATAGCTTTGCTGTTCACGTGGATGACCGGGAATGCCCGCGCCGTCGAATGCGGCCTGCCCTCGGGCAGCGTCCCCGGCGGAATCGGCGTGAACATCTCTTGGAACGGCGAGGACTGGGATCTCATCCAGTCGACGGGCGCGAAGTTCGTTCGCATGAACCTCTATTGGAGCGAGTGCGAAAAGACGTTGGGCAACTACGACTTCGCGGCCTCGGGCGATGACGCCATGGTGGCGGCATGCCGTCAACGCGGAATCCGTGTTCTCTATGATCTTTATTGGGGCAATCCCGGACTCTACGGCGAGACGGACTTCACATCGCCAACGTGGCGGCAGAACTACGTCAACTTCGCGGCGGCCGCTGCCAGGAATTTCCGCGGACAAGGAATCGTCTACGAGCTCTGGAATGAACCAAATGGCGGATCGGACGGGGCGCAGGTCGTCGAGAATTACATGGCGTTCGTTCGGGAAGCCACCGCGGCGATCCGCGCCGCCGACCCCACATCCGCCATCATTGCGCCCGCTGTGGGGCAACTCGGCACGACCGCTCCCGCATGGTTGGCATCCTGCTTTCAACAGGGATTACTCGACTATGTCGACGCCGTCAGCCTGCATCCTTATGCCGATCCGCCGGGAAGTCCGCCGGAAGGCGTTGTGGCAAGGTATGATAACATCCGAAATCTGATGCAGACGCACGCCGGCAAAACATTGCCGATCGTCTCGGGCGAATGGGGCTACTGCACTTACGCCGTTGAAGGCGATGAGCAACGGCAGGCCGATTACCTCGCCAGATCCTTGTTGATCAATCTGAGCCATGACATTCCGCTGTCCATCTGGTTTGAGTTTCGCGACAGAAGCAACACAGGCGACGATTGGGAGAACAACTACGGAATGCTGGCGCATAATGACGCGACCGGCGAGTTCATTCGGCCGTTGAAATCGTTCCATGCCATGCAGGAACTGACGGAATCGCTCCGAGGCACAACCTTTAATCAGAGGCGGACGGACGGCTGGTGGATGCAGTCGAGCGACTGGCTGCTCGAGTTCGCTTGGCCGACGGGCGAAAAGACATTGGCCGCGTGGACTGCAAGCAACACCCCTCATTACGTCTACAACGAGGATTGGGGACTCCTTTATCTGACGTCGTCGCCGTTTTACGTGAATCCGGTACCGATACCCGAGCCGAGTTCGCTTGCACTTTGCTCCCTGGCAGGACTTGCCGTTTGGGGCTACTCCCGAAGGGGGCGACAGTCAACA
>JAEWUR010000462.1 GCA_023397045.1 Planctomycetota bacterium | reverse complement strand
CGTCTTGTAGACTTCCCTCGCGATCTCCGGCATCCCGTCCTTTTTGACCAACGGGAAAACGGCGGCCTTGATCGGGGCCAGCCGGGGATGCAACTTCAAGAAGAGTCGCTTCGTCGGCTTGCCGTTTTCGTCGGGCGCTTCGTCCTCGCGATAGGCCTCGCACAGGAACGCCAACGTCGCGCGATCGGCCCCGGCCGACGGCTCGATGACGTGGGGAACGAACCGATCCTTGGTCTGATCGTCGAAGTAGCTGAGGTCCTTCCCGCTGCCGCGATGACGCGGTTTTCCATCGGCATCGGTCTCGACCACAAGCTGCTCGCCCTGGCGGACCAACTTACCTTCCATGTGGCTTCGCAGGTCGAAATCGCCGCGATGGGCCACGCCTTCCAACTCGCCGAACTCGCCCGGCGGCAGGAACGGGAAGGCGTATTCGATGTCGGCCGTCCCGCAGGAATAGTGGCTCAACTCGTCCTTGTCATGATCGCGAAGCCGGAGGCGCTCGCCGGCCAACCCGAGGTTGAGATACCACTGATAACGGCGGTCCCGCCAGTATTGGTACCACGCCGGCGACGTGTCGGGCCGGCAGAAGAACTCGATCTCCATCTGCTCGAACTCGCGCGAGCGGAACGTGAAGTTCCGCGGCGTAATCTCGTTGCGAAAACTCTTGCCCATCTGCGCGATGCCGAACGGCACTCGCACCCGGGTGCTGTCGCAAACGTTTTTGAAGTTCACAAAGATGCCCTGGGCCGTCTCGGGCCGCAAGAAGGCCGCGTCTTCGTCGCCGCCGAGCGCGCCGACGATCGTCTTGAACATCAAATTGAACTCGCGCGGCTCGGTCAGCGTGCCGAGCGTCTTGGCGTCGGGACCGAGAACCTTGCCGAAATCGGTGACGGTCGTTAGCAGAACGAGCGGCCCGTCCCAATTCAACTCGTCGGCGTCTTTTCCACGCAGATTGAAGAACTTCATGGCCTTGTGCTGCGTCAATTCAAGGCCCTCGTTGCCGCCAACGTCGCTGGCCACGAAGATGCGTTGCCCCTTGCAGGCAACCCATCGACCGTAGACCTGATCGTGGCGATACCGTTTCTTCGACTCGCGGCAATCGACCATATAGTCATGGAACAGATCGTAGTGGCCCGAGCACTTCCAGACCTGCGGGTGCATGATGATCGAGCAATCCAGCCCGGTCATCTCGTAGGTCGACGGAGCGCCGGCGTCGATTTCGAGCTCGTTGTGGGCGGTGACCATGTCGCGCCACCAGGCCTCGCGAACGTTTCGCTTCAGTTCGACGCCCAAGGGACCATAGTCCCAGAACCCTTGCAATCCGCCGTAGATCTCGCTCGATTGAAACAGAAACCCGCGCCGTTTGCACAGGGCTACCAGTTGATCCATGTCCATGTTAGTGGATAGTGGTTAGTGTTGAGTCCGCTCGCCTTTTTGGCTATATGGCGTAAGTCTTTACGAAGAACACGAGCAGCCGTTTGCGGAAATACAAGCCGCCCTCACCCCCTGCCCCTCTCCCGCTTGCGGGAGAGGGGAGACCCCAAATCCCTTAATCCCCGAACATTCCAGTCTAACCTGTCGGCCGATTCGTGGCCAGGGGGAGGGGGAGCATGGCAAGGCGCGTCAGGCAGCCTCCTCGGCGTTCGGCCGCGTGATGATGTGGCCGTCTACGCTGACCTCCTCGAATCGGACCGAGACCTGCTTCGAAACGCCCGACTCCTGCATCGTGACGCCGTAGATCGTGTTCGCAGGTCATCGTCTTTTTCGAGTGCGTAACGATGATGAATTGCGTCCAGGTCAAAAAGCCCTGGATGACTTTGGTGAATCGATCGATGTTCGCTTCGTCCAACGCGGCGTCGACCTCGTCGAGCACGCAGAAAGGGCTTGGACGGCTTCGGAAGATCGCCAGAAGCAGCGCGACGCAGGTCATCGTCTTCTCGCCGCCGCTGAGCAATGAGATGCTACGCGGCTCCTTGCCGGGCGGTCGCGCGACGATCTCGATGCCACTTTCCAGGATATCGACGTTTTCCTCCAAAATAATGTCGGCGCGGCCGCCGCCGAACAGGTCGCGGAACAACGTCTGGAAATGGTTTTTGACCGTTTCCAACGTCTCGGAAAACAACCGGCGACTATCCGTGTTGATCCGGTCGATGATCTTTTCGAGCGACGCCTTGGCCGTCGACAGGTCTTGATACTGGTCGGAGAGCGTTTTGAATCGGGTTTCCAGGTCTTCCAATTCGGCCAATGCTTCAAGGTTCACGTTGCCAAGATTGTTGATCTTCTGCCGAAGCTCTTCGATCTCTCGCTGAGCCTCTTCGCGCTGATGCTGCTCTTCGCCGCTGGCTTCATGTTCCAATTCGGCAAGCTCGATGCCATAATCTTCGCGCATCCGGGCGGCCAGCGTCTCGCGTTCGTGGCGCACCTCGCTGGCCGACAGATCCAGGGCGTGCATCTTCTCTTCGAACTTTCGGATCCGGCCGTTGATCTTCTGTGCCTCGGAGTTGAGCGACGTTCGCTGCTGGACGAGCAACTCGCGCCCGTTGATCAGCTCGACGGTTCGCGCCGCAAACGATTCCTTCTTGAGGTACAGGTCGGCGATCTCGGTTTCCGTCTGCAAAATGTTCCACTGCGACGCCTCGCCGCGTTGCACGCAATCGGCAAGGTGTTCTCGGGCTTCATCGATCGCCCGAGTGCGTTCCTGGCAACTCTCCTCGAACTGTCGCATGCGCGACTGGAGATTTCGGAGCCGCTCCTCGCATTTCGCCAGCTCGACCTTGATCTCGGTCGTCTCACGGCTGGCCGCAAGGCGTTGGCCCTCGAAACGATCCAGCCTTTGGCCGAGTTGCGCCAGTTCCGATTCCATCTCGCTCAGCGCGGCATCGAGCTGTTTTCGCTTCTGCTGCGCGTCGGCCAACCGCTGCTCGACGGCGGCATGTTCGGCTTCGGCGGCCTGCAATTCGGCGTCCAGCGTCGTCCGTTGACGGTCGAACTGGCTGCGGCGTTCCTCGGCCGTCGTCAACTCGATCCGGTTGTCGGCCAAGGCGTCGACCTTCTGTTGGTGCTTCGCCCGATGCTGTTCGAGTTGCCGTTGCTGCTCGGCGATCTGCGATTCAATCGCGGCCGCGGCATCCTCGCCGGCGTTGATGACCGACTCCAATTCGAGGCACTGAGCACGAAGTGCCCGAAGTTGGCTGCGCCGCGAAATCAGACCCGACGCCGCCTGCCGAGGACCGACGGTCAGCGTGCCGTCGGGCTCCAACAACTCTCCGGAGAGCGTTACGAACGTCAAACCGCGTCCGACGGTGCGAGCCAATTCCAAAGCCTGCGCGAGCTTCTCGACAAACCAAGTTTGGCCGAGAAGCCGTTCGGCCAGCGGAAGAAATCGGGCTTCGGTCTCGACGAATCGATCGGCGCGGCCCAACACGCCGGGATGTCCGTCGAGATCGCACTGTGCGGCGGGAGACGACGATTTTGTGGAATGTTGAATGCCGAATGGTGAATGCTGAATGTTGCCGGCGCTCGGCCGTAATTCATCATCCATCATTCCGCATTCATCATTTATTCCCGCCTCTCTCGCACGATCCAACCACAAAAAACCCACGCGGCCGCCAAGCCGGTTCGATTGGGTTTGAAGAAAACTCAACAATTCGGCGTTTCGGTTGGCGACGACGTGCTGGGCAATGGGACCCAACGCAATCTCGACCAGCGAAGCCGCCTCGACGCTCACGTGGAACAGGTCGGCCACCAGCCCGAACACCGACCGGAAATGCGGGTCGGCCTTGTTCGATGCCCTGGCCAACACGTCCTTCACGCCGGCGTTCAGACCTTCCTGCCGCTGCTCCAATTCATCGAGCACGGCGATTCGCTCGGCCGTCGCGCTGTGCCGTTGACGCAGCTCCGATAGTTCGTTCTGTTGGGCCGCGTGTCGTCGTTGGCTGTCGGCAAGCTCGTTCTTCGCGTCCGCCAACCGCTGGGCGAATTGCTCGGACTCTTCGGTCAATTCCGTTCGCCGGCGGCGCAGTTCGTCCAATTCCTCCTGCAAAAGATCCAGCGAACGGTCGATCTGCGTGATTCGTTCACCGTATCGTTGCCGAGCGGCCGCCGACGCCGTGACCTGACTCTCCAAGGCGCTGGTCTCGTTGCCCAAGGCTGCCGAGAGCCGCATCTGTTTCATGTAGGCCGCGCGTCGCTCCTCGTTCTCGCCGCGAAGATGGTCCAGCGAGGCCATGATTTCCGTCAATCCACGCTCGGCCTCGACCAATCGTTTGGCGGTTTCCGACCGATTCTCTTCGGCCGAGGCCAGCGCGACGGCGGTATCCTGCAACTGCTGTTGCAGATCGCCCGCCCGGGCGTCCATCGACACCAACTGGCGGCGATAGCGCGCGACTTCCTGTTCCAGATCGGCCCCTCGGCGTCGTTCGTGCTCGATCGCGGCCTCGGCCGAGGCGATTCGCTCGCGATTCGCGGCAATTTGGGCCTCGAACTGATGGATTTGCTCGCCGACCTGGTTGGCTTCGAGATCGATCTCGATCGATTCGGCCTCGATCCGTTCGACCTCGGCCGCCGCGGCGTCGCGGGCATCAGTCTGCAATTGCAGTTCGCTTTGGAATTCGCCCAGCCGAGCGGTCAGGCGGCGCCAATCGACCAGGCCGACTTGCGTGCGAAGCTCTTGGAGCCGGTCCGAGTGTTCCTTGTAGCGCCGGGCCTTGCCGGCTTGCGTTCGGATGCCTCGCAAGCGGCTTTCCACCTCATCGACGATGTCGGAAAGACGCAGGATGTTCTGTTCGACGCGCTCGAGTCGCCGCAAGGCCTCGACCTTGCGAACCTTGAATCGGCTGATGCCCGCGGCTTCCTCAAAAATGATCCGCCGATCGCGCGCCGACGATTGCAGCAGCACGTCGACCTTGCCCTGCTCGATGATGCTGTAGGCCTGGGTGCCCATGCCCGTGCCCGAGAGCAGATCGCGGATGTCGCGCAGCCGGGCGGGCGCGCGATTGATCAGGTATTCGCCCTCGCCGCTGCGATAGACGCGCCGCGTGATGTGAACCTCGGGCGTCTCGACGGCCAGCAGATGCTTCGAATTGTCGAACGTGAGCGTGACCTCGGCGGCATTCGTGGCCCGGCGTCCGCCCGAACCGTTGAAGATCACGTCCGCCATCTCGTGCCCGCGAAGGCTTTTGACGCTCTGCTCGCCAAGCACCCACTTGATGGCGTCGACGATGTTCGACTTGCCCGAACCGTTCGGCCCCACGACGACGGTGATTCCCGAGGGAAACTCGAACCGCGTGCGGTCGGCAAAACTCTTGAAACCGATCAGTTCGAGGGCTTTGAGCATGGGGAACAGACAAAGGATGAATGGCGAATGATGAACGATGAACTAGCGCAGTGCGTCACCGAGATGTGACATTTGGCGCGTGCCACTGGCTCCGCCAGTGCCTGAGTCTGCCTGCACTTCCGCACTGGCAGAGCCGGCGGCACACGCATTCATCATTCAGCATTTCTTATTCGCGTCCTAACATTCTAGCAAAGAAACCCTTCTTGGTGTTGCCGGGCTCGTCGGTTTCGGCATCCTCGTCGGCCGATTCCGTCGACTCGCCGTCCGCGTCAACCTCCTCGGAATAACTAGCTTGCTCCACCCGTTTTGAGAATAGGTCGGGCACCGGACGCGAGGGGGGCGACCCGCCGTCGTCGGCATCGCCGGATTCCGCGTCTTGGTCGTCGTCGGCCAGCCGATCGTAGGCGCGGCCGGCGGCAGGCAGCGCGTCCATTTCAAACCGGCTAGCCAGCGAGTTGCAGGTTTTTGCTTCCTGCAATGCCTGGACCACGTCGGGATAGGTGCCGCCAAGTTCGACGACGGCGCGAATGACTTCGTCGACCGACGTCGAAATCACGCGTTTCTGGTCGCCCTCTTTGACGCTGAACTTGCTGACGCAAATCTGGTCGCCGCCCGAGCTGGTGACCATGA
>JAEWUR010000572.1 GCA_023397045.1 Planctomycetota bacterium | reverse complement strand
GGCGAGGACGGGCAATACCGCCTTTACGGGATGTATTTCGAGCGTGGCCCCTTCTACGATCCGACGAATCCCGCCCCGCAGGACGCAGGACGCCAGGGCCAAGGCGGCTTTCGCAGCGATTGGAAGTTGGGCGGTTCGCAGGACGATCGGCTGACGGTCCAGGGCGACGCCTATACCGGTCAGTCGGGCAACCCGCAGATGCGCACGCTGACGGCGCCGCCGTATCTCGATATCTTGCCGAACAAAGATTCGCTCAATGGGCGGAACGTCCTCGCACGGTGGGAGCACACCTGCGACGAGACTTCGAGTTGGATGGCGCAGGCCTATTACAACTACAATCAGCGGTCGGGCGTGCTTCTCGACCAGCAGATCGGCGAATGCGACGTTCAGTTTCAATACAACTTCATGGTGGGCGAGCGTCACAAGTTCCTGTGCGGCGCCGAGATGTATCAGTATCACTACAAGTTGACGAGTTCCGACCCGTTCACGATGAGTTTTACCGAGCCAGAAGGGACGCAGTGCCGGAATTCGCAGTTCATTCAGGACGAGATTGCGTTGGTGCCTGAGCTTGTGTCGCTGACGGTCGGCTGCCGGTTGGAGGAAGATCAGTTCGTGGGCCTGGACTATCAGCCGACGGCGCGCGTGTTGTATTCGCCCGACCAGAAAC
Organism: Planctomycetota bacterium; assembly: GCA_023397045.1. Taxonomy (GTDB): domain Bacteria; phylum Planctomycetota; class Planctomycetia; order Pirellulales; family Thermoguttaceae; genus JAEWUR01. The sequence goes on along the minus strand of JAEWUR010000572.1, from coordinate 2,299 downwards.
GTTCGGTTTGGGGTGCGGTTTCGAGGGCGGTGCATACGCCGCAGTTGATTGACGAGTATCTTTTCGAGACGGATCCGGCGAGTCCTTACGGACCATTGCTCCAACTCACCGGCAATAGCGGCATGCGGTCCGAAGTCTGCTGGGATTATGAGATCGGGTATCGCCAACAGTTGACCGACGACTTCGCGTATGATATCACGGCGTTTTACAACGTCTATTCGGGTCTTCGATCGTGCGTTGTCGGCGGTCCGGTGGCGATACCGCCTCCGTTGATCCTCTCGGCGCCCTTTGCGAACGTGGGCGATGCCAACACCTACGGGGCCGAATTGGCGACCCATTGGTCCGTCACGGAACGTTGGCGTCTGATGGCGAACTACTCGTACCTCCGCACGCTCGTCTACAACGATCTTGCGGAACTCGGGGAAGGCGACAGTCCGAAACACCAAGTTTACCTGCGTTCCTCATGGGATTTGGGCGAGAACGTCGACTATGACCTGACGCTCCGGTACGTCGATTCGATCTACAGTTCGGCGTTCGCCTATTCGCCGGCCGTGGTTCCGGCCTACGTGACGATGGACATGCGGTTGGCGTGGCGTCCGCGAAAGCACCTGGAACTGGCGGTCGTGGGCCAAAATCTGTTGCAGGCGCACCACTACGAGTTTGGCGGCGACGTGGCCGACCCCGCAACGCTTGTGACCGAAGTGCCCCGAGGCGTCTACGGCACGGCCACGTGGCGGTATTGAATCAGGGACGATGTCTCGCAAGGCGGCTGGGACCGAATTGATGCGATTGGGCCCGTTTTGCCAACGGCACACATCTCGGAATTGATGACCTGAAAGGACCGTGTTTCCCAGTCGCGATGATCGCCGCGCCCCAAAAGACAGACGACGCCGACCGGCGACTGAGGTGCAAAGGAGTCCTGGGGCATCACGACCTGATCGCATGAGTATAATGCGTCGGGATGTTGCGGGCCAGCGGGGTCAATGGAGAACGAGACGGATACGGGATCCATGTCTCCGACGGCCATGCCGAGTAAGGTCATGGATTTTCGGTCAATCCAGGCGTCGCCGGGGACTCGTCCCCATAGCCTGGGGACGGAGTTCAAGGAACTGGCCGGAACAATATTGTCGTCCGAATCGGCCGTCCGGCTGAAAGGCAGGAAGAGTATGCCTCGCACACCCATTGGACGCGTGTCGACATTGCGGCACCAGAGCCATTGGATTAGAAACCATTCGCGTTCGGGAAACAGGATGATGCGATAGGCAATTTGGAACGAACGGCGGTTGCTTTCGGGCGGGGCATCGTAAGCGCCGACCAGGTCCAAGGTTAACGAGTCGGATCGCACGGTCGCCTTGGCGTCGATCAGACGGTCTGCGATGACCCATTCGTCATGGTTGTCAAATTGGCGGACCATGCCGTCGAGTTTTCCCAGGAGAAGATCGCCGTAGCGGATTTCTTGGATGAGGTCGGCGTTGCCCAGTTCGCCGCGGATCGTCACGGCGCCGTTTGTGGCGGTGAAATCGTTGTCTTGGCAATGGAACTTTAGGGCGGGATGAGGTTGCGCATCGCTTCCGGGCTTGGCTTGCAGCGTTTCAAGACACTGTGCAACGGAGATCGGCTGGCCCGGAGTATTCGAAGTGTCGACAACGCCTTTGCGCTGCATCAACGCTGGGTCGTGATGATTGCGAGTGAACATGTCGGTGAGGAGCTTGTAGGGTTCTCCTTCTTCGTTGACGAGTCCATAGTTTGAGTCTTCGGGGAAACGCTGCGACATTCCCAGGACCGGCTCATCGACCCACATGAAATAGGAATGGCCGACGAGAAAGGGCATGGCGAGCATCGTTCGTTCGGTGATATCCGTTGCGCGGGTCCTTTCGTCTTGCGTGCGAAAACGTTGGCCGGCCCCGTGGATGCTCGGTGGCGTGGAGTCGGTGGCCGGAAACGACCATTCCGTGACCATGAGGGGACGTTGGGCCATGTCGTAGAACGATTGGAAGACGTCGGTCAGCGGCCTTTTTCCTCGGGACGGCCCCTCTTCGCGGGCGATGTTGTCGATCAGGTCGACATTGCCGTAGTAGTTGAAGCTGACGATGTCGCAATAGCGTCCGGCGGTTTTCCAGACATCCTCGGAGCAATATCCTCCGGCAAAACGGCAACCGAGGATCATGTGGTTTGGATCAACAGCGCGAATGGCTTGCGTTATGGTCGAAAAGTAGCCTTCCGCAATGATCGCGATGAAGGCCTTTCGGTCGGCTACCGCGGCAGGTTTCCGGGTTGCGGGCATGGCCTTCTGTTGAAG
>JAEWUR010000435.1 GCA_023397045.1 Planctomycetota bacterium | reverse complement strand
ATGCGAGCTTTGTCGGCCTACCGGGAGGCGGTCCGGCTCTATCCGAACAACGCTCGGTTGCGAACCAAGCTGGCCGAAGCCGCCCTAGCGGCCGGCGATCTTGCCGAATTCCAGCGAGAGGCAACCGCGGCGTTGCGGTTGGATGACCTCACCCCCCACATCGACAAGAAACTGCCGGCCGACGAGCGAAGCCGGATTGAAAAGGAACTGGCCGAAGTCGAAAACGCGGCAGCCCGCGCCGCGCCACCGTAACTCACGCAGTTTTCCACATTTTCAGGCCCCCAAAAGGCCATTCCAGCCGCAAATCGCCGTTCCTCTGTGGCATCGAGCCCTGGAACCCGATAAAATGAGAATATTCTCGGTTCGCAGCCTCTATTTCATCGTGTTTTTCCATGAAAAGGTTCCTTTTTGTTGCGTTGATCTTGGTTCTGGGGGCATGTTTGGGCGCGGGAATCGCCGTGCTGCGCGTCCGCGCGACGCCCTGGCATTCAACCACCGACGAAACCGCTGAAACAGCCCCGACGCCCGACCTGCCGCCCGACGGTCCGATGCCGAAGGTCGTCGTCGATGCCGAGGAATACGATTTCGGCAACGTCGACGTCGAGCAGAGCGGGGGGAATCACGAGTTCACGTTCACCAACGAAGGCGACGCGCCCCTGTCGCTGACCGAGGCCGGGACATCGTGCCGATGCACGATGAGCAAGCTCGAGAACGACCAGATTCCGCCGGGCGGCTCGACGAAAGTCATGATCACCTGGAAACCGATCAGCGTGCCCGGCCCGTATCAACAGACCACCAGAATCCGAACCAACGATCCGGCCAAACCGGTGATTATGCTCAAGGTATTCGGCCACGTCACGGCCGCCTTTCGATTCTCGCCGCCTGAGTTGGTCTTCACGCGACTCTCGGCCGGTGAATCGTCGACGGGCAAGTCGAAGTTATACTGCTACCTTGACGAAGCGCCGAAAATCCTGGGACACACGTGGGGCGATGAATCGACCACCCCGTTTTTCGACGTCGAAATGACGCCGATGTCGGAGGAAGAAGTCAAGAACGAACCGCTTGCCAAAAGCGGGACCGACGTGACCGTGACCGTGAAGCCTGGCTTGCCGCAGGGACCGATCAGTCAGAAACTCATCCTTCAGACCGACGCCTCGGCTGCTCCGACGCTGTCGATCGAAGGCGTCATCGGCAGCGAAATTGCCGTGGTCGGGCCGGGTTGGAACGCCGACAAAAACATCCTGTCGCTCGGCGAAGTGCCCCGCAGCAAAGGCATCAAATGGCGTTTGCTGCTGCTCGTGCGCGGACCGATGCGGAACGAGATCGAGTTCAAGCCGACCGACGTGACGCCCGAGATGCTCCACGTTTCACTTGGAAAACGCACCGAGATCAACAACGGGGTCGTCGTGCAAATGCCCTTGTTGATTGAAATTCCGCCAAACAGCCCGCCGGCCAACCATCTCGGCTCAGAACAAGGGAGAATGGGCGAAATCATCCTCGAAACAACCCATCCCCACGTGCCCAAGCTGCGGATCTACGTCCGTTTCGCAATCGAAGGTTAAGGGATCCATGCCGTACTTCAAGGAAGAAATCATGCCACCCGTTCGCTTCGTGCGACCTGTTGCCGCAACCGTATTGGTCGTCTTGCTTCTGGCCGCCTTGGGCTGCACCTCGCAACAGGACGCGCCGGATCACCCGTCGCCGAAAGCGCCGGCCGCGCAAACGGTGAGTGAATCTGAACCCCAATCCGCCGAAAGTACCAAACCAACCGACAATGCCGAATCGCCGGTTGAGTCGAAGCTGCCAGTGACCGAATTTCAGCAACCGGCCGTCGTGCCGGCCAGCGACCCCTTGCCCCAGCCGATGATTGGCGATAAACCCGCCGCACCGTTGACCGAGCCAGCCGAACGAAACGCGACGCCGCAGCCGGTGATTGCGAACGAAGGGACGACCGAGCCGGTTCCCGAAGGCGACGAGCAACCGTCGGATCCCGCGTCGCACAACCCGTTGCGCGATGGCAACGCATCGAACGAACGACCGGCCCCGATCGCGATTCCCGAACAGCCGGCGGTCGCCGACCAAGCGCCGGCGGGCGAGCAGGTCTCGCAACCTCCGCCCGGTCGGCCGAGCACGGGTAAGAACAGCGGCATCCCGTTCGACCCGATCAAGGAGAACGGCCCGATCTTCGTCGATTGGCCGAAGCCGAAGGTGGCCATGATTATCACGGGCATGGAAAGCGGCTACCTCGAGCCGTGCGGTTGCGCGGGCCTTGATCGAATGAAGGGCGGCATGGCACGGCGAGCAACGCTGTTCAAAGAACTTCGCGAGGACGGGTGGCCCGTGCTGGGACTCGATGTCGGCGGTTTGGTTCACGGTTTCGGACGCCAGGCCGAGTTGAAGTATCAAACGGCGGTCGAGGGCAAACGAAAGGCGGGCTATAACGCGATCGCCTTCGGCACCGACGACTTGCGATTGCCCGCGGGCGAACTCGTGGCCGTGGCGGCCGACGTCGACGGCAATCCGAGCCCGTTCCTGGCGGCCAACGTCGGGTTGCTCGGCCATCCGGGCGATATCACGGCCCAAGCCCGCGTCCTCCAGGCCAACGGCATGAAAGTCGGCGTCACGGCGATTCTCGGCCGCGAGTATCAGAAAGAAATTCACAACGATGAGATCGAATTGCTCGATCCCGACGCGGCCCTGGAACAAGTCGTGCCCGAGTTGAAGCAGAAGTCGGACTACCTCGTGCTGTTGGCCCATGCGACGATGGAAGAATCTGTCGAATTGGCCAAGAAATTCCCGGCTTTCAACGTCGTGGTCACGTCGGCCGTTCCGCCGGAAGAACCGCCGCGTCAGCCGGAGACGATTCCCGGCACGAACACGCTGTTGATCTGCGTCGGCTACAAGGGGATGAACGCGATCGTCCTCGGCCTGTACGACGATCCCGCCCAACCGTGGCGATATCAACGCGTGCCGTTGGATTCTCGATTCGCCGCCTCGCCCGACATGAAGACATTGATGGAGGTTTACCAAGAACAGTTGAAGGCGATCGGATTCGCCGGACTGGGATTGCGGCCGGTGCCCCATCCGCTGGCCGAAACGAACGGCCGGTTCATCGGCTCGAAGAAGTGCGCGACGTGCCATGAAAAATCCTACGATATCTGGAAGAAGACGGGGCATGCCAAGGCGTACGAGACGCTCGAAAAACTCAACCCGCCGCGCCATTTCGATCCCGAGTGCATCAGTTGTCACGTGATCGGCTGGCATCCGACGCGATATTTCCCCTATGCCGGCGGATATGAAAGCGCCGAAAAAACGCCCGAGCTGATCGACGTCGGCTGCGAGGACTGTCACGGGCCGGGCGAGAAACATGCCGCGGCCGAGAGCGGCGGCGATACCGCCCTGCAAGAGACGCTTCGCAAAGCGATGGTCATTACCAAGGCCGAATCGAAGAAACAGCAGTGCTACTCCTGCCACGACCTCGACAACAGCCCCGACTTCGACTTCGACAAATACTGGCCCTTCGTCGAACACTACGAAAAGGACGAGTGATGATCCTGATGCGATCTAGCCCGCATTTCTCACCACACGGGCTGAAATGCCGACAGGCTGTAGGTTATGCTTCAGTTGTAGGTTATGCTTCAGCATAACAAGACGTTG
>JAEWUR010000386.1 GCA_023397045.1 Planctomycetota bacterium | reverse complement strand
GCGAACGCCATCGAGTGGACCATGCCGTGGAACGTGACGCCCGAGGCCGTTAGCTCCTCGCGAAGCCGCGCGATCTGGTCTTCATGCTCGACGTCGCAGACGTGAATCTCGGCGTCGCCGACCAACTTCGAGACCGTCGCCCGCACAACGTCGTTCTGCACGACATAGACGCACCGCGCCCCCGCTTCGCCCAACACTCGGGCGATATGCCAGGCCACGCTCTTCCGATTGGCCACGCCAAAAATGAGAATCGACTTGTCGGCGAGTTGGAGGAAATCCATGATTGAGTCCCCTCTCCCTTTGGGAGAGGGTTAGGGTGAGGGCTGATTCATTCGGAAAAACGGGGGTGTTAAACCAGTGCAGCGGGCGGGCTTGCCCGCCGTTGACTTGGCTGTAGGGTCCGCCGTGCGGACCGTGGCGATTGCCTTTTTGTTTTTCGATGGTCCGCACGGCGGACCCTACGGGCTAACAACCGTGCAGGCGAACTCGAAGCGGACGGCGACCTTCCCGTCGACCGATACTTTCGCCTTCAAAAAAAACGCGTCGGCCAAGCGTTCGACCAAATCGACCTCCATCGTGATCGTTTCGCCGGGATGGACCATGCGTTTGAAGCGGACATCGTTGATGCGAGTCGCTACCGGCACCTTGCCGGCCGCGTCGGTCAAGCGTTTGGCCAACAGGATCGCGCCGCATTGCATGGCCGCTTCGCACAGCAACACGCCGGGCGTCAGCGGATTGCCGGGATAATGGCCTGCAAAAAACCACTCCTCCGGCCGAAACGTTTTGACGCCGACAATCCGCGACTCCGATTGTTCGACGATCTCATCGACCAGCAAAAACGGTTCGCGGTGCGGAATCGCGTCGAGGATTTCTTGACGGGACATGAGTTTAGGGGCTAGGGATTAGGGACTAGAGGCCAGGGCATTCGATGTCCGGTCTCTAGTCCTTCATCAAAAACGCATCGACGTCGTTCGCGACGATCACTCCATAATTCACGGCACCGAGCCAGCCGGACATGATGATCCCGACGCTGCCGGCGTGATAAAGGCCCGCGATTTGCTCGGGCAGCGCGCGGCTGACGGCCAGCCCTTCGAACTTCGTGCCGAAACTCGATCCGCCAAGGTGTTTCGTGTAGCGCTCGAACGTCAACGGCGTCGCGGCCTCGACATGGTCGAGCCGGTCGCGGATGTCGGGCACGTATTTCTCGATCGCCCGAAGCGTGTCCTCGATCAAATCCTGCTTGGCCGCTTCGTAATCCGGCTTCGACAACTCGGCCCAATCGACATAATTCGCGTTGGTGCTGGCGACGATCGCACACCGATTCAGCTCGGGCCGTGTCTTGGGATAATAGAACGAGTACGTTCGGCTCGTGACGTCCCGGCTCAACAACATTTCGGTGCGGAATGCCGGAGCCGTCGAACTGAACAGCAGGTCGCCGCCCCGGCTCTCGTCGATCGGCATGTCGGGCTTCAATGCCATGTAGACCTGCGTGCTCGAATTGTTCAGCCGGACCGATCGGGCCTGCTCCAGGAAATCGCCATCCCACATTTCCGGCCCGACGAGGTTCAAGATGGTTCCGAGCAGGTTCGCATTCGATACGACCGACCGGGTGTTGATTCGTTTCCCGTTGATCGTGACGCCCTCGACGCGGCCATTCGCGACGTGAATCTTCTGGACGTCGCAGCGAGGCCGGACATCGACTCCGTTGGCCCGCATGTCGTCGACCATCATGCGAATCAGCCGGTCGGTGCCGCCTTGGAACGTGTAGACGCCCTTCGACATGAAGTTGGAGAACACGATTCCGTAGGTCAGCGCGGGATCTTCGAGCGTCGAGCCGTTGGCATACGTGATCGGCTCCATCAGCAGCCGGACGACGTCTTGCCGGCCGGGAAAAAACCGCTCGAAAAGCTGCCCGGTCGTCATCGACTGGTCGTCGTAAAAGTTCATGTTCCGAGCCGCGTCGAAAAATGCGTCGACGTTCGCCTGTGGCACCTGGAAACGCTCGATCAGCAGCCGGGTGAAGTCCTGTCGATCGAACGTGGTCGAAAGCGAGAACATCGGGTTGTCGAACCGGATGTCTTTTAACTGAACGATCGAATCGGCGATCTCCTTGGTCCAATAGCGGCGGCAACTTTTGATCATGCCGACCGGAAAGCCGTGCAAGGCCACGTCGAAAACGTGCCCGCCGGGCCGATGGAACCATGTCGCCAATCCACCGAGCTTGAAATGGTGTTCGGCCAAAAGGACGGATCGCCCGGCGCGAGCCAAAACGTTCGCGGCGGTCATTCCACCGAGTCCGCCGCCGATCACGACGACATCATATTGACTATGAAGATTTTGTAATGGATCAGTAGGCATAAAGGAAAAAGATAGCCTTTGTAGGAATTATCTCCAGTCAATCTGACGCTAGAACGAAGCACATGCAAAGCCTGTGAAACCTCGCCTCTACGCCACGCTTTGGCTGGCTATTGGTCGGGACGGATCAGCGACGAACATTGATTGGTTTTCAGGATAGGAGGAGAGGCAATCTTCATTGTGCAAGCTCGGTATCACTATTGAGACCGCCATCGCTGGGAAAAGCCAACGCAAAGTCAGGGATATCTCTACTCAGAATTTGTCGAAGGTCCTCGAAGTATCGCTGGTGAGTTCGATGCAATGCTTCTTCATTCTCAGCCTCCAGCAGGACCACTTCATAAC
>JAEWUR010000554.1 GCA_023397045.1 Planctomycetota bacterium | reverse complement strand
ATGACGCCCATTCTTCTTGCGCCTTGCGGGCGGGGCAAACACACCGGCGCCCACGATCCGACCGCGGGCGGGTGGCGTTCGATTGCACTCTCGGTTGCCGGGAAATCGAAAAAACGCCCGTTGCGGCTTGTCTGCCGGGGGTGATTCTCCCTATAATTCGCCCTGTGCGGATTTCCATTCAAAGATGCGGCGTGACTTTCTTGCGAAACCGCGGGCGATTGATTGAATGCGTTGGACTCTACAATCTGATCCTGTTGACCCTCAGATAAGTGTTGCAGCAAGGCCCGGGCACCGATCCGCAGGATTGGTCGTCGGGAGGCCGGATCGGGAGCAAAACAGGCAAACCCGTGTTGCATCGCTGCACTGACCATCAATGAATAGTGCCCGGTTGAGGCTGGCGACGAGCCGCGATCTTGTCCAGGCGTGTCACGCAATAATCAAAAATTCTTTTAAGGAGCGGTTTGGCTATGCATTATCCCTGGTGGCACGTTCCCTATCTGACGGCGCCGATGCTGATCGCCGTCATCTCGGTTTTACACGTTCTCGTGTCGCATTATGCGGTGGGCGGCGGGCTGTTTCTGGCGGTCGAGGTGCAGCACGCCTATCGCAGGCGCGACCAGGCCTACCTTGACTATCTGCACGGCCACGCAAGGTTTTTCATTCTCCTGACAGTCGTCTTCGGCGCGATCAGCGGGGTTGGCATCTGGTGGACGATCGGGCTGGCGTCGCCCTTGGCCACCGAGGCGTTGATACGCACGTTCGTGTTCGGCTGGGCGACCGAATGGGTGTTTTTTGTGATCGAGGTCGTCTCGGCCTTCGTCTTCTATTATTACTGGGGGCGATTGAGCGAGAAGAAACACGTGGCGATCGGCTGGATCTACGCGTTGGCGGCGTGGATCAGCCTGGTGTTGATCACCGGCATCACGGCCTTCATGCTCAATCCGGGCCGCTGGGCCGACTTGGATCCGAATCTGCGCGATTTCTGGACAGCGTTTTTCAATCCGCAGTTTTTGCCGCAGACGATCGCGCGGACGGGCGGCGCTTTGTTATTGAGTTCGATGTACGTCTATCTCCACGCATCGCTGACGATCCGCGACTCGCGGCTTCGCGACATGATTGCGTCGCGGTCCGCGCGTCCGGCTTTGATCGGCGCCGTTTTGATCACGGTCGGAGGGATGGGTTGGCACTATTTCCTGCCGCCCTCGGCCGAGGCCGCGCTGATGTCGGCCGCCGCGCTGAACATTCTGATGGCGCTGATTTTCGCGTTGACCATCGTGGTTTTCTTTCTGCTGTACATCGGTCCCTATCGCAATCCGGGCTGGCTTTCGCCGGGTTTTGCCGGTTCGCTCTGTTTGTTTGGCATCGCGGCGTTCAGCACCGGCGAGTTCATTCGCGAGGCGGTTCGCAAACCGTTCGTGGTGTACAACGTCGTGTTGGCAAATCAAATCTATCCGGAGCAAGTCCCCAAGCTTTCGGCCGAGGGCTACCTGGAAGGCGGGCTATGGACGAAGCAATATGTCAAAGAGCACTATCCGGAAACGATCGTTGACGACCGGATTCAGAGCGACGCCTTGCTGGAATTGCCGCATGACGATCGCATCGCGCTCGGCCGGGTGATTTTCGAGTATCATTGCAACGATTGCCATGCGGCCTCGATGGGCTACTCGGCGGTCGCTCCGCTGCTGCGAGGTCATTCGCGCACGATGATCCTCTCGACGGTCGAGCATCTCGACAGCGTTTTCTTCATGCCGCCGTGGTGCGGCACGAAGGCGGAGGCCGAATTGATCACCGACTATCTTGCGAGTATTGCGCCGCCGCGGCCCGAGGGGATGAACATCGGTATTAATCTTGAGGAGGTGAAGTGATGGAAACTCCGATGATGCTCGATCCGTCGACGGTTGCGCTGCCGGCGCCCGACTGGTTCATTCAGTTTTTCAAGTGGCTCGGGTTCACGCTGCATCTGGTTCCGATGAATCTTTGGTATGCCGGCATGTTGGTGGCATTGTGCCTTCACTTCGGCGGCGGCCAATACGCGCGGTTGTTCGCCTCGCGGCTGCTTCGGGCGATGCCGGTGATTGTGGCCCTTGGGGTCAACTTCGGCGTGGTTCCGCTGTTGTTCATTCAAGTCGCCTACTTCAAGGTTTTTTATCCGGCCACGATTCTCATGGCTTGGTACTGGCTGGCGATTGTCGGCCTGCTCATTCCGGCCTACTACGGCGTCTATGCGTACGCATGGGGACTGCGGAACGATTCGAAACCGCTCGCCGGGTGGCGTATTGCGGCCGGTTGGATCGCCGCGATGTTTTTCCTCGCCATCGGATTCATCTTCTCCAATGGGTTGAGTTTGATGGATCATCTGGAACGCTGGCCGGCGTTGTGGAATGCGCATCAGATGTCGGGCGCGGCGTTGGGAACCGCGATGAACTGGAGCGATCCGACGCTCTGGCCTCGCTGGCTGCTGATGTTCGGGCTGGCATTGTGTACGACGGCCGCTTGGGTGTTGGTCGATGCGTTTTTTCTGGCCGCTCGCACGACGGAGGACGCCTACCGTCAATGGGCCGCCGGGTATGCCAAGCAACTCTACACGTTCGGAATGCTCTGGACGGCGATGGCGGGCGGTTGGTACGTATTCTTGACCTGGTCGGATACGTTGCGCGAGCAGATGTTCCACGGTCCGCTGTTGGCGTTGACGGTTGTGACGGCCATCGCACCCGGCTTGCCTTGGTTGTTGACGCTCAAGGCCAAGACGCGCACGGCGGCGGCCCTGGTCGCCGTCGGCCAGTTCGGCGTGTTGGCCGTCAACGCGGCCAGTCGCCAGGTCGTTCAGAACCTGAACCTGAAGGAACGTTCCTTCGACGTGTCGGCGCAACCGATCGACGTTCAGTGGAGCCCGATGGCCATGTTCCTGATCGTCTTCGTCATGGGCACGGTGGTCGTGGGCTGGATTCTCTGGCAGGCCATCACCAGCGACGAGAAGAGGAAGCCCACGCTTCCGCTGTGATGGCCGTTGATCGCGGCGGGCAAGCCCCGCCGCCAGACGGGATAGCAGCACGACGACGGGATTCGTTATTGGAGCGGCGCGGGAGCGCGATCGGCCACACGCGTGCCGAGTTCGACGGTTGGGGCCGCGATGGTCGAGGCGGTTGTGGTGGGCGATGCCGTTCGGCCCTGCAACGCGCTGATGCGCGAGGCCAACAGCGGCTGGCGGCTGTCGCGGCTATACGAACGTTGATAGTTGGCCAGCGCCTGGGCCGTATCGCCGGCGTCTTCACGGATCTTGCCCAGGGCCGTCAATGCCCTGGGGTTGTCCGGCTGAATGGCCAACGCTTCAATCAGGTTTTCTTTGGCCACGGCACGATTTCCGAACTCTTCGTTCAGGCGTGCGAATTCGATCTTCGCGTCGGCGGTCATCGGTTGGCGTTGGATCCACCCTTCGATCAACCGGAACGCCTCGTCCTTGCGTCCTTCTTCGACCAGCAGCACGGCCAGCCCTCGGTAGCACTCGGTGTGATTGTCGTTCCGGTCGAGGCACAGGTTATAGTACGTTTCGGCCTGATCGAGGTCGGTTTGGCGTTTTTCCTGTTTGCCGATGCGATGGTAGGTCGCCGCCAGATTGTAATAGGAGTCGGCGTTGTTCGGATCGGAATAGCTGGCTTCTTGGAAGTGTTTGATCGCCTCTTGGTAGCGCGCTTGCTGGAACAGCCGGACACCTTCCGAGTTGCGTCCTTGTGCGTTGAATCCGCCGCAGCCGACCGAGCCGAGAAGGAGCCCGGCCAGTGCCGTCCATTGAACGAGCAGCCAACGATCGGTTCTGTTTGGAGTATTGGTCATGAGAACCGCGCCTCGCCGAATACGGAACGGCCGACCGCTGTCGCCGCCGACCTGTCAACAAGCTAGGGAAGTGGGAGGATATCGACCGTTGCAGGAGGGGGCAAGGTCGGTTTCGGCGAATCGGTCGGAAATTGGCCTGAGGCGCCGGGCCAACTCGGATGGCAGGTCCCCTAGATTTACAGGCCTGCCTGGATTTCCGCAGTGGCGGTCTGTATTTCGGCCGCAGCCCAAGTGGTCTGTCCAGATCGTCATTACTAATGGAGGTTCGGTGCGACAGAATCGTAACCCGAAGCGTAAGCGAGGCTGTCCCTCGCTTACGCTTCGGGCTACGATGTTCCGTCCATTCATGAACTTGAATTGGACAGACCACCGGCACGGTCGGCGAGGATTTTGCCGACGGCTCGGCATTGATCGAGAACGTCCGGGGTCGGTCGGTACTTCGCGCGGATCGGTTCGGCGACGACATCCCATTCGAGATCGTGCAGGGCGCGATCGACCGCCTCGGGTCCGCCGCGTCCCCAGCCGTAGGAGCCGAAGGCCACGGCGGCTTTATTTTTCGGCCGCAGCCCATCGAGGTAGCACAACGTTGCGGCCATCATGGGCATCATGTTTCGGTTGAGCGTTGCCGAGCCGAAGGCCACGGCCGCGGCGTCCAGCATCTCGGCGGCGATGTGCGTCAAGTTCGACCGCCGCACGTGGATCAATTCCGCACTGACGCCCGGCTGCGTAGCGCCGTCGAGGATGGCCCGGGCCATTGCGGAAGTGCTTTCCCACATCGAGTCGAAAATCACCAGCACCTTGGCCGTTGGCTGGTGGTTTGCCCAACGGCGATATCGGTCGAGGATGTCGGCGAGGTTTTTTCGCCAGATCAGTCCGTGGCTGGGCGCGATCATCTCGATCGGGAGACCGCCGACGCGATCGAGGCAGGCGAGCACTGATTTGCCGTACGGCATCACGATGTTGGCGTAGTAGGTTTTCGCTTCCTGCAACACGATGTTCACGTCGGTTTCGTCGGCGAACCGTTCGCTGGTGGCGTAATGCTGTCCGAACGCGTCCATCGAGAACAGCAGCTTGTCCTCGGGCACGTAGGTGAACATCGACTCGGGCCAATGGATCATCGGCGTTTCGACGAACTGAAGATGCCGCCGTCCGAGCGAAATCGTCTGGCCGTCGGCGACCATTTGAATCTTCCAGGCGGACGTGTCGAAATGTTCGCCGAGCGCGGCGGCGCATTTCTTGTCGCACAGGAGCGTTGCCTGGGGCATCGCACGAAGCACCTGCGGCAGTGCCCCGGCGTGATCGAGTTCGGCATGGTTGCAAACGATGTAGTCGACCCTGGCCGGATCGATGAGGGCGGCGACGTTTTTCAGCAATTCGTCGGCGAAGGGCGATTTAACGGCATCGATCAGGGCGGTCTTTTCGTCGCGCACCAGGTAGGCGTTGTAGGTCGAACCTCGTTCGGTGTCGTAGCTGTGGAAATCGCGGATCGTCCAATCGACGGCGCCGACCCAATCGATGTTTTCGTGCAGAGAAACGTTCATGGTGTATACGAGCTTAATTATTTTTCTGAGACCCAAAAAGAATCGTTGGCAAAACGCCCTCACCCTAGCCCTCTCCCGGAGGGAGAGGGGACATTTGAAAACGCCCCCACCCTCGCCATCTCCCGGCGGCGGAGGGGACGTTTCGGAAGATACAGGTTACCGTTTGGACGTGTCGTCGGCAACCGCCGAGGCCTCGTATCCCGCCGATTTCACGGCGTTGAGCAACTCGTCGAGGTCGATTGCCGTGCCGGCGACAATCGCTCGGCCGGCGGCCAGATCGATGGTGACCGACGTTACTCCCCGGCAATTCCGCAGGGCGTTGGCAACGGCTTGTTTGCAGTGGTCGCAGGTCATGCCGGTGATGGCCAATTGGACGGTTGGGCCGGTTTCGGAATGGCCCGCGTCGTCGTGGTCGTGGTCTTCGCGAGGCTTGGCCGCGTAGGAGAAACCCAGCACGGCCAGCAGCAGGATCGCCCAAAACGTGCCGGTCCACGAACTGGTCATTGCCGCGTGGTCGTGTTCGGCCGCGAAGGGCATCGAGAATGACGTGAACGTGAATATCCAGTCGAGCAGCAGTCCGCCGAAGACCGCGCTGGCGGCGACCGTCAGCAGGTAGAGTCCCGCCGAGAGCCGACCGAGCAATTTCCAGAGCGTCGCGATGGTGGCTGCATTGGTCGCGGGCCCGGCGATCAGAAACGCGAGCGCGGTGCCTGGCGAAGCGCCAAGATGCATCAATCCGACTGCGATGGGCACCGAGGCCGATGAGCAAACGTAAAGCGGGGTGCCCAACAGTATGGCGATGAAAATGGAGCCGATTCCGCCGCCCAGGTAAGCATGCCACTGGTTTGGGGGCGTCAGCGCGGCGATTGCGCCGGCAATCACGACGCCGACCAACAGGGCGACGCCGATGTCGCGGGGCAAAGTGACGAAACCATATTTGAGCGAACGCCAAACCAGATTCTGTTTGCCTCGGTCGGAACAACAACTTTCGGTGCAGGTCGAGGTGTCAGACGGATCACCTCGCTCGTCATGGTTCGGTTGTGCGAAGAGCATGACCAACAGGCCGCCGATCAGGCCGGTGGCCAATGCGACGATCGGTCGGAAGACGGCAAACACCCAGCCGAGCAGGCCGTAGGTGACGGCGATGCTGTCGACCCCGATCTGAGGCGTCGTCAGGAGGAATGAAGCGACCGACGCACGGCTTGCCCCGTGGCGGTGAAACGAGGCCGCCACGGGAATGACGCCGCACGAGCACAACGGGAGTGGTACGCCCAGGACCGCGGCCTTCCAGACCGGGCCGAAACCTCGCCCTCCCAGATGCCGCCCGACGAACTCGGGCGAAATGCATACCGAGAGGATGCCCGCCACGAGGAAGCCGAACAGCAGGTAGGGCGACATTTCGCCCAGGACGGACCAGGTCTCGACGATGATGTTAAAAACGGTTTCCACCACGCGTACTCAATGTAAAAGACGCTACGAGGTATGTTTCGCCAGGTACGAGGCGACGCCCTCGGCGCTCGGTTTCATGGCTTCGTCGCCCTTGTGCCAATTGGCGGGGCAGACGTCGCCGTTCTCTTCATGGAATTGCAGCGCGTCGACCACGCGCAGCGCTTCGTCGACGCTTCGCCCGATGGGCAGGTCGTTGATCAGCGCGTGCCGGACAATGCCCGCCTTGTCGATGAGGAACAAGCCGCGCAGTGCCACGCCGCCTTCGAGCAAGACGCCATAATCACGGGAGATCTGCTTGGTCAGGTCGGAGACCAAGGGGTACTTGATCGGTCCGATGCCGCCCTGGTTGCGAGGCGTATTCTTCCAGGCGAGGTGCGTGAAGTGCGAGTCGACCGAGGCGCCGATGACCTGGACGTTCTTCTTCTCGAACTCCGCCAGCGCCGCGTCGAACGCAACGATTTCGGAGGGGCAAACGAAGGTAAAGTCCAACGGATAGAAGAACAGGAGCACGTATTTGCCGCGGTACGACGAGAGTTTCAACTCGGCGAACGCATTGTTCGGCATAACGGCCTGGGCGGTGAAATCGGGGGCTTCTTTCGTGACTAGGGTACACATGGCATTTCGCTCCTTGATGTTGTTTTGGTGAATGGTTGTGTTTTGGATAAGCCGGTTGTTTTAGAAAAACCGCTTAGCGGCCCACGGATGATTCGCGGGCCGCAAGCGGCCCCGCTAAACGGGCATTTCTTCTTTTACGTTGCATCGGCCGGCGTGGCGGAAGCACCGCCGGTGCGCTGGCCGAGTTGCTGATCGAGCATGAACAGCCCGACGCCGCTGTCGCCGACCATTTTCAGTTGTTCGACGATCAACTGCGCCGCCGCTTCTTCTTCGACTTGTTCGGTAACGAACCATTCGAGGAAGTCGTGCGCGGCGTGGTCCTTCTCGGCAATCGACACGTTCATGAGGTCGTCGATCATGCTCGATATTTTCACCTCGTGCGCGTAGGCGTCGCCGAACGCATCGACCGGCGATTTCCAATCGGTCTTCGGCGCTTCGATCTGGGTCAGTTCGACGCGTCCGCCGCGATCGTTGATGTAGTCGTAGAACTTCATGGCGTGGACGGTTTCCTCGGACGCTTGGATCCGCATCCAGTTGGCCATGCCTTTCAAGTTTCGCGACTCGAAATAGGCGGACATCGAAAGGTAGAGATACGACGAGAACATCTCGGCGTTGACCTGTTTATTGAAAGCGTCAAGCATTTTGGGCTTCAACATGGTTTTTGCAAACTCCTATCTTGGTTTTCGACAATGGGAACTCGTAGGAACGGAACGCACGTCGCGTCGACCGGCAGGATTTTCATCTTGTCGGCCGCCGACGTCACGATCTTGGTTGGCGCATTCCGGGCAGACGCCGAACAGTTCAATCCGGCGACCGAGGATTCGATAGCCGCTGAAATGATTCGTTGCCCCCTCGGAAAGGTCAAGTGGCAGGGCGGAAACATCCTCCATACGGCCGCAACCCACGCATCGGAGATGGTCATGTGCGGCGGCATTCCCGTCAAAACGGGCCTCGCCGCCAGCCATGTCCAGTTTCTGGATCTCGCCCGCCTTGGCCAGCAATTCCAGGTTCCGATAGACCGTTCCGAGACTGATCTTGGGCAGCCGCCGTCGGACGAGCTCGTAAAGCGTCGCCGCCGTTGGGTGCGAAGTCAGCTCCCGGAGTTCTTCCAGGATGACCTGTCGCTGTCGGGTGTTGCGTTGACCGATTTTGGTGTTCATTGGCTTACCACTAATAGCAATTATTACTGTTAGTAGCGGGAAGTCAAGGGCCGAAACATGGGTTTCTGGTCGATGGGTCGAAACAGCTTAGCGAATTCCGAAGGGACGCCAGGTATTTGGGGCGGGCGCTTCGAAGGTCAGACGCTCGCCCGTCGTGGGATGAGACACTTCGAGACGCCGGGCATGCAGCGCGATACCGAGTGAAAAAGGCGTCCGGCTACCGTATTTCCGGTCGCCGACGATCGGATGTCCATGGTGGGACATTTGGAGGCGGATCTGGTGCTTTCGGCCGGTTTCGAGTTGCACCTCGATCCATGCGAACTTGCCGGCCGAAACGGTTTTGATGCGGCGATAGACGAGACTGGCCTCTTTGGCGTCCGGCATGGTTCGGCCGACGATGTTCATCCGGCGGTGACGGTCGTCGTGGGCGAGCCAATCGACCAGACGGCCCTCGTTCGAGTCCCAATCCTCGCAATGTTCGACGACGGCCCAATAGGTCTTCTCGACCGTGTGGGTTCGGAACTGTTCGGTCAGTCGGGCCGCGGCTTTCGAGGTTCGCGCCAGGAGCACCACGCCGGTGACCGGCGCGTCGAGTCGGCTCATGACGCCCAAGTAAACGTTGCCGGGCTTCTGATAACGCTCTTTGACGTATTGCTTGGCTACGGACAACAGAGTCGGCCGGTCGCCGGGCGTGCCCATCGTCGGCAGACCTGCCGGTTTGTCGACGACCAGGAGATGAT
>JAEWUR010000342.1 GCA_023397045.1 Planctomycetota bacterium | reverse complement strand
TGGGGCGGAAGGGTTCTGGTCGGGGGGTTTGCGGGGGCCCAGGTGCCCGGCGGGGTGGGGGGGGCGTGGAACGCCGCCGCGGCGGACGGCAAGACGCAGTTCTTCGATTTCCGGCTTGACCCGACGGTCCGGCTGACGATGTGGTCGGCGTTCTTCGGTGGCGCCGCTTCGAACCTAGTCCAGTTGGTAACGGATCAGATCGCCGTGCAGCGCTATATCACGGCCAAATCGCTCGCCGAATGCAAACGCGCGCTCTGGTTGAAGTTCTGGATCACTGTCCCGTTGATCTCGATGTTTTTCGTGACGGGGACAGTGCTCTACGGCTACTATCGCCTGCTGCCGGAGACGGCCCCGGCGTTCGTCAACGCCTCGTTCGTGTCAAACCTCACGGCGGGTTCCGGCACGCCGATCAGCAACGACCGGCTGTTGCCGTACTTCGTCGTTACCCACTTGCCGACGCCGCTGCCGGGCCTGCTGATTGCCGCGATTTTCGGCGCCACGATGGCGGTGGTGTCCGCCGGCGTAAACGCTTTGGCCACCGCGGCCTTGGTCGATTTTCGCAATACGTTGTCGTGTGATTCGGGCAAGTCCGAACGGAGCCAATTGCTCCGGGCAAGGCTGCTTACCGCCCTGTTCGGCGTTCTCTGCACGTTGCTCGCGCTGTTTGTGATTCCGCACATGGGGACGCTCGTCGAAAGCATTCTCAAAATCACCGGCGTTTTTGGCGGACCGCTTCTCGGCGTTTTTTTCCTCGGTGTGCTCAGCCGCCGCGCCAACGGCAACGGCGCTTTGATCGGGGCGGTGTGTGGCGTCGTGGGAGGACTGCTGGTCCTCTTTTCGGGCCCCTTGTTCGACTATCCCATCACCTTCATGTGGATTGCCCTGGTAGCCACGATCATAACGTCGGCATCCGGGCTCGTGGCAAGCCGATTCTTCATGCCTCCGGCCGAGTCCGTCATTAATCAGTATGTCCATCCGTGGCGACGCCTTCCTGAGAGGGAGCATTCATGACCGCAACCAATGTCAATCGCCGAAAGGCCGTCTACGCCGCGCTTCGTTTCGAGCGGACGGAACCATGTCCGTACTATATCTGGATTGACGATCGCATGTCCGCGTTCGTGGCGCAGGTGTACGGCGAGGAAAGCCTGCTCGGAGCGCCGGGCGCAACTCGCACTTTCCGTGGAAGCTATACCGCGATGACGGAGGTGGGCTCACTGGCCGTCGAGGATCATGGCGACACCTATGTCGACGAATATGGGGTGACGTTCCGTCGCGGCGCCGAGTTGGCGGTCGAGCGGCCCGCACTTGCGAGTCCTGACCTTGTCGGCTATCGGTTTCCGGACCTGACCACCGACCGTCATTTTACACTTCTCGATGCCTGGTTTAAGCTGCACGACGAACGTTTTCGGATTGTGCAACTTGGGATGATGTTCTTTGAACGATCATGGTTCATGCGCGGCATGGAAAACATGATGATGGATTTTCACGCACACCCTACGTTCGCCCACGAACTGCTCGACGGCCTGGAATCGGTCTGTCATGGCATGATCGACAGGCTGTTGCGCGATTTTGGCGATCGAATCGACGCGATCGGCATGAGCGAGGACTATGGCAGCCAGAAGAGCCTGTTAATCAGCCCGAAACAGTGGCGCGAGTTCATCAAGCCACGGTTGGCCCGATTGGTCGGACATATTCGCGGCGCCGGCAAGCACGCGTACATCCACTCCTGTGGACACGTCCTGCCTTTGATCGGCGACCTCGTTGACATCGGCGTGACGATGCTCCAGCCGATTCAGCCCGAGGCCATGGATATTTTCGAGGTAAAACGCCGATTCGGTAAGGATGTGTGCCTGCTGGGCGGCATCAGCACGCAACACACGCTCCATCATGGGACCGTGGACGATGTGAAGCGAGAGGTGCGCAAGTGCCTCGATCACATGGCGGCGGGCGGTGGTTACGTCATGGCCCCCGCCAAACCGATCATGCCGGGGGTACCGTTGGAAAATGCAGAGACGTTGATAGACATGTTCATGAATCAATAAACACGTGGAGACTGTATTATCATGAGGAAGATTGGACTTGCCGGATTAACGGCGGCCGCACATAGCCCTTTCCATAGCGACGGCGGATTGAATCTCGACGTCGTCGAGACGCAAGCCGCACATCTATTGTCGAACGGGATCGGCACAGTGTTTGTCGGCGGAAGCACTGGCGAGAGCCACAGCCTTTCGTTGGACGAACGCCATCAGTTGGCTCAACGTTGGATGGATGTTGTCAAAGGCGCCGCGTTGCGGGTCGTGGTCCACGTCGGTTCGAACTGCCTTTCCGATGCTTGTGCGCTTGCAGCCCATGCCGAGCAGATGGGAGCGATCGCCATTTCTGCGTTGACGCCATCCTATTTCAAGCCGCACTCGATCGATGCTCTAATTGCCTGCATTGCCCAAGTGGCCGCCGCGGCGCCGCATACACCCTTCTATTTCTACGACATCCCTTCAATGACGGGTGTTACGTTGTCGATGCCCGATTTTCTTGCACAAGCGGCCGAACGGATTCCAACACTGAACGGCATCAAATTCACGAACAATGATTTGATGTCCTATCAACAATGTCTTCATGCCGCTGACGGCCATTGGGATATTCCTTGGGGGATGGATGAAATCTTGCTTGCCGCGCTTGCCTTAGGTGCCAAAGGCGCTGTGGGAAGCACCTATAATTTCGCCGCACCAATCTATCGCCGCCTCATGACAGCGCAGGCTGCGGGGGACGTGGCGGCGGCGCGCAAAGAACAATTCCGTAGCGTGCGGCTCATTCAACTTCTGGCTGGCTACGGCTATATGGCGGCGGCAAAGGCACTGATGGGTCTGCTTGGCGTGCCCGTCGGACCGGCCCGCCTTCCGAACACACCTTTGTCTCCCGAACAAATGAAAAAACTCCAATCGGATTTAGAAC
>JAEWUR010000340.1 GCA_023397045.1 Planctomycetota bacterium | reverse complement strand
GCTGGTGGACGAGCGAAGGCGAGCACGGCGGTTTGCATGTCGGCGTTTCGCCGGACGGATATGCGTTGAAGATGCTTGCCAGGGAGCCCGTCTTGCTTCATCGCGACATCATGGGATTGTATTTCGACTCGCAGGCCAATCGCTATGTGGCCATCGTGTGCGACGTCCGCACGGACGGTCCGACGTGGAAGGGGGTGCGCCGGCTCGGGATGCAGAGCGTCAGCCGGGATTTGATCCACTGGGAAAAACCTTGGTACGTGCTGACGCCCGACGACGCCTCGGATCCACCGGATACGCAATTCTACGTGATGGGCGGATTTCTGGTCCGCGGCAATCTACGGATCGCGCTGGTGCGGGTGCTGCACGACAACCTACAGGCCGACGGGACGCCGGAAGGTTCTTTCGGTCTCAGCCACGCGCAATTGGCCTGGAGCCGCGACGGAGAAACGTGGGTGCGCGACGCGACGCCGTTTTTCGAACCCAATCCGAACCCCGGTGCGTGGGACCATGCCCACGCTTGGATCAGCAGTCAGGTCCTTGTCGGCGATGAAGTCTATCTGTATTACGTCGGATATAAGAACGGCCACAAGGTGAATCGTTTCGAGGAGCGGCAAATCGGATTGGTGCGAATGTTGCGGGATCGCTACGTCTCGCGCAACGCCGACGCCGAAGGTGGATCGCTCGTGACGCGGCCGCTGCTTCTCGGCGGCGACCGGCTAACGATTAACGCAAGTGTCCGCGGCGAGATGCGCGTGCGGTTGTTGAATGAGGCCGGCAATCCGATTCCCGGCTTCGATGCATCGGATTGTGAACCGATCCGTGGCGACGGCGTGGCGTTGCCGGTTGTCTGGAAGGGATCGCTCGACGCATTGAGAGGCAGACCGGTGCGAATTGACTTCCAAATGAATGATGCACAGTTGTACGCCTTTGACGTGAGGAAATAGAATGTGAAGACACTATTGCTACATGCAGCCTGGATTGTTGCGGCCACCGGTACCGCGTCGGCCAACGATATTCTCGAAGCGGGCAGGAACAACGAACCCTATCGGGCCGCGATCTATCGCTCAGGCATTGAAACCGTGGGCGAATCAGAAGAGCCGGTTCTTCTGCGGCCGGGCCCACACCTGCTGATTGACGACTTCCTAATCAGCACGACCGACCATGTAACGCGTCGCGTGAATAGTCCGGTCCGAGATTCACGGATTCCCAATCCTTTGGTCGACGGCAAGGACGACTGGAACTATCAGCCTTATACGAGTGTGTTGCGCGATGAAACGACGGGACGATTTCGCATTTGGTACAACGCTCGACGAGACGGTCGATCGCGTATTGCGACGATGGAATCGGAGGATGGCATTCACTGGCAGCGTCCGCCTCGCATCCTGGAGGACCCTGGACCGATCAAGTTCGGTTGTTGCGTGATCGACGAAGGGTCGGCGTTCCATGATCGATCGGCCCGTTATAAATTCGCCTGGTGGATGGAGGAAATCGACAACGTCATGGGCGGACTGAGAGTCGCGGCCTCGCCGGACGGGCTCGATTGGAAGGCCATGACCCCGGGCGTGGTTTTGCGTCACAACCACGACATCAATAATATCTTTTGGGATCCGTTGCGAAAGCTTTACGTTGCCACGCTTTCGTACATGAGCCAGTCGGGCCCGACCTGGACAAGTCGACGGCGTGTGACGATGCAGAGCACGAGTTCGGACCTCGTGCATTGGGACATACCGCGATACATCCTCACGCCCGACGACGAAAGCGACCCGCCGGAGACGCAGTTCTACGCGATGCAGGGACACATCATTCGCGGCGACCTTTGGATCGGACTAGTCAAGGTGTTGCACGACAACTGGCAGGCCAAGGGAACGCCGGACGGATCGTTCGGCATGGGCCACACGCAACTGGCGTGGACCCGCGACGGCGAGACGTGGGTGCGCGACCAGACGCCCTTTTTTGAACCCGATCCGACGCCCGGCGCGTGGGACCATGCCCATGCCTGGATGGATTGTCAGGTCCCCGTGGGCGATCAGGTCTACATCTATTACGCCGGCTACAAGAATGGCCATAAGGTGAAACCCTACGAAGAGCGGCAGATTGGCATGGTGCGTATGCTGCGAGACCGCTATGTCTCGCGTGACGCCGGTCCGGAGGGCGGAACGCTGATTACTCGGCCTGTGGTGTCCGGTGATGTGAAGATGACGGTCAATGCTCGTATCAATGGTGACTTGTGTGTGCGGTTGTTGGATAGGGATGGCAAGGCCATTCCCGGATTCGAAGCAACGGTCCACGGCGATGGCGTTGCCCTGCCCGTTGAGTGGAAGCAGTCCCTCGACAATGTGAAAAACAAGCCGGTTCGGATTGAGTTCATGATGCAAGATGCACAATTATATGGTTTCACTTTGGAGGAGTCGTCTCATGTTCGCGAAATGTAATCGCCGTGATTTTATCGCCACGACAAGTGCTTTGGCCACAGGCGCCGTACTGGCCGGTTCTGGCGCCTTGGGCCTGCATGCAGCCGAGTTTCCTTTAGCGGCGCCAAATGCCGAAAGGCTTGGTTGGCAACTGGGGGTCGCGATGTACACGTTTCGACGGTTCCCGTTGTATGACGCGATCGTCAAGATCAACGCTCTGGGAATCTCTGCCATCGAGCCAGCCTTCTTCCTGAAGTTGGACGGTGCGCGGCCGAATCTAACCACCAGTCAGGCGCTATCGGCGGTGGAGCGAGCCGAGTTAAGGAAGAAGCTTGCCGCGAGCAACCTGAACATGGCAGGCTTCTTTGCCAGCTTGGGTAACGAAGAGGCGGCAACTCGCGAGGTTTTTGATTTTGCCAAGGAAATGGGGGTGAAGACGATCGTTTCCGAACCGCCGGCCGAGGCGTTTGCGATGATTGATGAACTGTGCGGTGAGTATCAGATCAACCTCGCGGTCCACAACCATCCCAAGGCGCCCAATTCACAATATTGGAATCCGGAAACGGTGTTGGAGGTCTGTGGAGATCGCAGCCGGCGGATCGGGGCATGTTGCGACACGGGGCATTGGGTGCGATCGGGGTTGAACCCGGTCGAGTGCTTGAAGAAGATGGAAGGCCGAATCGTCAGCATCCACTTGAAGGACGTTGGTGAATGGGACAAGCCCGAGACTCGCGATGTGCCGTTGGGCAAAGGCTTGGCAGACTACGCCGCCATTCTTAGGGAGTTGAAACGACAGGACTTCCGCGGCCTGATGTCGATCGAGTACGAACATGATTCGGACAAGCTGATGGACGAAGTTGGCCAATGCG
>JAEWUR010000332.1 GCA_023397045.1 Planctomycetota bacterium | reverse complement strand
CGTCAAGGTCGATGAGTTCTTCCTCGATCCGACCCAACTGCTCTATCGCCGTTTCGATCAACAGACGAACCCGGTCGTGGCCCTGGTGCTCGAATCCAATGGATCGCTTTTCGACGGCTGGTCGGAGGCCGATTTCGACGAACTACACAGCCGCGTCGGCACGGGCGGTCCGTTGACCATCGAAGGAACGCTCCAGACCGTCGGGCAGATGAATCGCAAACGCGAGCTGCACGAAAAACTCGACCTGCTGCTCGAAAGCAGCCAGGCCGAAGTCGCCGAAGGCATCCTCGACGTGCTCTACCAGAAGGTGATGGTCGAGAGTGGATAGCGCCGGTTGGGCAAATGACTTTTTCTGATCAACATCGAGCGGCATCGAGGGCGGCCAGAATCGTTTGCACGATCGCGTTGACGTCGAATCGCTCGCAAGCGGCGGCTCGGACGGCGCCGCGGTCGAGCTGCATCGCCTTTTCGATTGCGTCCAACAAGACGGGCGAATCAAATTCGCTGATACAGAAACCCATCCGCCCAGCTTCGATCCACGGCGCACCGCGCGGAACGCCGACGGCCGGGCAGCCGGAGAGCAGGATTTCGGCCAACGCCAACGGCCCACGATCGTCGTGCGAAACATAGAGGCACGCTTTCGACCGACGCGCCAGATCGATCATCTCTTCGCGCTCAAACTTTCCATACCGAACCAACACCGACGCCGGCCAACGACGCAACAGACGGCACAAGGTCGCGCGATCGAGCTTGGTTTTTTCGTAGATCAGCAGACTGTTGGTCGCGGGCTGCGGTTCGTCGGGCAGCGGATCGATCGGATAGGGCCACAACACGACCGGCGCCCGCATGGCCGGGCCGCTTTGGACCAGAATCAGCTCGCGATACCATGCCGACTCGGTGAATTGCAGCCGGCAACTTCCCGCGTTGCACAGTTCCCGCTCGCCGGCGATTCGGCCCGGCGCGGTGCAATCGGCGAACAGCATGTTGGGTCCCATGACGAACGGAACGCCGGCCGCCGCACATGCACATGCCGCGGTCCGATCCTGCCAACACCAAAACCAAGGCATTTCGTCGCGGCGAAGCGCGCCGCCGATGTGCAGCCAATCGGGTTGGACCGCACGCAACGCCCGTTGGAGCGCAAACATGCCGTTGCCCGGTCCACGGCCGGTCGGAGCGTTGACCGATCGAATCAATCGCACATGCGGAATCACAGCCATTATCAGAACATTCGTGGGTGGATGCCGGGCAGAATCGCATCGTTCGCCAATCGCATCGGAGGATCGGACGGTTCGACGACCGCCGGCTCGATCACGAACCGCGACCAGTTCTCGTATCCGCGCTCGCCTGCCCTCGAAAAATGGACGGCGTCGGTCCAAGGATAAACGAGGAATGGATCGAAACCGAGCGCGATCGGGTCGGCCTCGCTGATCGCGTGACGGTGGAACCGATCGGCCAGTCCCCGATCTTCGCCGTTGTTGACGGCCGGGTAGCCGCCGACGCGGTCGCACGCCGCGCGACGATAGGCCCAACCGGAATGGAACAGCCCATCGGTCCGATGTTGTTGGAACATGCCGCTCGATTGTCGATGCAGCACCACACTCGGCCGCGACCATTCAGCCCGATCGAGCGCCGCCGCCGACGCCCGCAGAGCCCAGGGCATGTAGAGATCGTCGTCATCCCAGACGGCCAACGCCTCGGCATCCGGCGAGACGAGGCCCGCGGCGGCATTTCGTTTTTCGCCCAAGGTCGGGAATCGCTGGGAGACCGAGACGAGCCGCCACTTCGGGCCGGCGGTCGATCGGTACTGCCCGGCGTCGTCGAGAATCACCAATTCGCGATCGGCATAGTCCTGCCGTTCGAAGCAACGGATCATCTGCCCCAACGTGCGCGGCCGATTGTACGTGATGCACACAACAGCGATCTTCATGCATAACCTCCCCTCTCCCTTTGGGAGAGGGGCTGGGGGTGAGGGCTTCATTGACCTATCATCACTCGGGGTGGCCCTGATAGCTCGGCTATCAGGGCGGCGAAGCCGCAAGAGGTTTTTGCCGAGGAAAAATGACTCCTCTTGTGCCTCTCGGCACCCCGATAGACAAGCTATCGGGGCCACCCCTGGAGTTCAGCGCTGGCGAAGCCAGTGGCACACGTATTCTACAACCCGCTAAGGGGTGAGGGCTGCGTTGACGTATCATCGATCGTTCAACACCTCTTCAAGCAATTCTCGCCACGCGACCCACCATGTTTCGGGGTCCGCCAATTCGGTTTCGATCGCGCGGCGGGCCTGTTCGATCATCATGCGACGGCGTTTCGGCTCGTTGGCCAGCCGAACGATTTCCCGAATCATCTCGTCTTCGGTGTCGCACAGGACGCCTGTCCGGCCATTGCGAATCATCTCGGGCCAACCGCCTTCGTTCCTCGCGATCACCGGGACGCCGGTCGACATGGCTTCGAGCCCGACGCGCGGCCAATTCTCCGGCGTCGCGCCGCCGAATTGCACCAGACAATGAAGCTGACCGAGAAACCGCTGAGTCGTCTCGGCACATGGCGGTAGACATTCGGCCCACCGCGGCGGCCGGCCCACCCGATTCCGCACGGCGTCGTTCCAGCCAATCACTCGAACCGTGATGGGAAAGTGAATTTGGCCCAAAACCTCCCACATCCGCGGCGAAAACTTGTCGGGCGCCGCGCGACTGAGATGGCCGATGACAAATCGCTCGCCGGACACGTAATCCGAAGGCCGGAAGGGAAATTCCTCGACGTCGAACGCGCCGCAGATGACCCGCCCGTGCCGGTCGTCGTATCCGTAGTGCATTAGTTGGTCGACAAGCTCCTCTTGTTGGAAAAAACTCTGAAAGACGTAGCGGTCGAACGCGCCGAACTTGCGATAGTGCAACCGTTCCTCGGGAAAGAGCCAATTCATGCAGCCCAGCCAGATGATTTTGCACCCCAATTCGCGAAACCGCTCGGCAGCGGCCAGAAACCGCGTATTGCACATCGACACCACGACGCCGCCGGCCAATCCACGAACGTTTTGCAGGTCGTCGGGATTCGTCTCGCACGTTTGGCAACCGATCGACTCGAGCCGCCGTTGCCAAATGGGCTCAGCCCGCCACGTCGGGATCAGCGTCACGTCGAGACCGAATCGCCGCCACAGTTTGACCGTGTGCCACAATTCGGTGTTCGCGCCGCCAAGGTGTCCGGGATAGCCGCTGACGAATAGATGCATGGGGAGAAGTAGTGGATAGTGGATAGTGAGTGGTGGGTGGTGGATCGTTGCGGGCTTGATCGCACTGCCCACTATCCACTACCCACTAATCGTGGCTTCAATCACTTGGAGCTCGCCGATTCGCTCGGCGCCGATTGCGCCGGTGACGAGATAGATCTTCCCGTCGGTGCCGCGAACGCGGCAAGTGTGGTCCAACTCCAGGTTTTCTTCGACGAAGATTCGATACTGCGTCGAGGTCGTCGACTCGTCGTCTTTGACGGTGATCTTAGTTTCGACCGGCTGGATTCTTGCTCGAATTCCGGTCCGCCACGTTCGCCAGGGAGGCCCTTCGCCGCCGCTGACGGGCTTAACGATGGAAATCGTGTCGTCCAGCCCGTGTGCAACCGCAACGTTCTGCGTCTCGCATCGCCACCGGGTCGACAACGTCGTTTGCTTCACGATCAGGATGGTCCACCGTTGATTCTGCCCGTCGAGAATCACATCGCCGAGGCTCGGCGCCACGGGCAATTCCGCGACGGGCAGGTGCCAGATGACCGACGCCGCCCGATGCTGGCCGCCGCTGGGGATATTCTTGTGAACATCGCCGCGCGTGACGACGGCCGCCTCGGCGGCGCTCATCGCGCGGCGCAACGCGTGCGGAATTACGGTGCCGGCCGTGCCCTGGGTGCTACCGCGGCGCAGCAGAGTGACCGACTCCAGATTGTCGGCCACGCCAACAAGATCGCTCGATGGATCGAACATGGGGGCACCAGCGGGTGGTTGAATGACGAATGTCGAAATTCAAATGACGAAGAAATGACGAAAACTCAATGACCAAGACGACTCGTTGCGACTGCACGTCCTCGCATTCGTCATTTGGCTTTCGACATTCGTCATTCTCCTTACGTGTATCCTTGCGAACGCACTTCGATGGGCGACTCGCCCGCCAGCTTTTCGTTGCACCAATCGACCACCCGCTGAAGTTGCGACAGGTAGTCGCCCCAGGCGACCATCTGACCGTCGATCTGGTAGGTGGGCTTCGGTTGGCTTGTGATTTCGGCGATTCGAGCCAGCGTTTGGCCCTTGATCGCAACAAGTTGTTCGATGTCGGTTGGCATGGCAGAGATTGGGGATCAGGGGTTCGGGATTCGGGACTGGGGTATGCAGGGACGGGGACGGGAATTCGGAACTCGTGACCCCAATTGCTAACCCCGAACCCCGAGCCCCCAACCCCTATTAAACGACATTGATGCGAAAACGCACGATGATGGTCTGGCCGGATGCGGGGGTCAGTTGGTATTCGACCAGGTATCTCCGCCCGGCGGTCGCAAACGCGGGATGAACCGAGACATCGAGCGCGTGGCGGAAGTTGTAGCCGATTTGATCGACGGTCCAGATCGATTCGGTCTGAAGCGAATTGTAGATCACCGCGGCCACGGACACCGATGCGTTGGCATGTCCCTCGATGGGCGTCCGGTGGTCGGCATCCTGATCGTCCAGCAAATACACCGTGTATCGGATCGCGCTGACGTCGGCCTGAACGATCGTGCCGCCGTCCTCGTCGACGATCCGCGCCAACAGCGTCACCGAGCCGTTTTTGAACGCCGATCCGTGAATGTCGATTGCCTCAGCCATTGCATTGTCCTAGGGTTGCGCCGGAGTGATCGTCTTGTCCGAGCGATGCACCCGAGTGGAAATCTTGACCTGCCGCGGCGCCGGCGGTTGCCGCCAGAGCTTCGTCGATGCAATACCGCCTGAATGTCGCTATTCCGGCAAGCGTTGCGCATCGGAACGACCACACGGCGAACGTTTTGGGCGAAAATGTCGATTTCATGGGAAACTCAGTAATACGTCACGGCGGTCCGATTGCCCGTTGCATCGACGGCAACCTGGACGCGGGAAGTCGATCCGTCGAGTCCGACGAAGCTCTCAACGCCGGTCCCTGCACCGCTGATTTTTCCGGCCAATACGGCAGCCATCACCCGGAGCGCCTG
>JAEWUR010000315.1 GCA_023397045.1 Planctomycetota bacterium | reverse complement strand
GCTGGACGCGAAAAATGCCGATCCGGCCGTTCGCGCCAAGGTCGAGGCGGTTTGGGCCGATTTGCCGACGCCGATGGCCGAGGACGAGTTGCTGATGCGCGTGGTGCGAAGCGCTGCATTGGTCGATCCGAACGCGGCCAAATTGGCGTCGATGTGCTCGCAACCGCGCGGCCAGTTGATTGTGCCGGCGCAACCGTGGCTTACCGACGGCGGCCTACCCCCGCTGTATGCGAACAACCTGCGGCTGTTCTACGCGATTTGGCTGGTCCACGAATCGTTGTTCGACGAGGCGCAGGAGCAGTTGTCGAGCCTCGCGCCGAATGACGTGGTTGCCCCGGCCTCGCTGCTGTTCTATCAGAGCGTGGTGTATCACGCGTTGCTGAACAAGGAATCGGGACTCAAGTCGATCGAAGAATTGTTGAAGAGTGAAGACGCCGCAAGCCCGCGGCGCTATATCGCGCTGGCGCGGCTCATGCAGGACGACCTGGAAGGATTGAAGGACGATACGCTCGATCACGTCTCGCGGCGCATGGAGGACATCCGGCGTCGGCTCGATCTCGGCAGGGCGGGTCAGAAGGTTCGAGAGGTCGAAGACGGGGTGATCGAATCGCTCGACAAAATGATCAAAAAGATCGAAGACCAGCAGCAACAACAAGCGGCCGCCGCGTCGAGCAGCCTGCAACCGAATAGCCCCGCCCAGGACAGCCGATTCATGGGCGGAAAAGGTCGCGGCGAGGTCACGAAAAAGAACATCGGCGACGGCGACGGATGGGGCGATCTGCCGCCGAAGGAACGCGATGAGGCGATGCAGCAGATCGGCCGCGATTTTCCCTCGCACTATCGCGACGCGATCGAACAGTATTTCCGACGTTTGGCCGCCGAAGACAGCCAGCGGCAGAAGTGACCGGGAGCCTACGAGAAACACCGAGGACGAAGCCCTCACCCTAACCCTCTCCCAAAGGGAGAGGGGACTTTGATTGAAACCATGAACAGCATTTTAATGTCTCTATTGTTGATTGCCGCGACGCCGCCGGTCGAGGTGCAGACGCTCGACGGTGCGACGTTGGTCGGGCCGCTCACTGGGCTTGATGCCGACCGGCTGACGATCGAGCCGGCGACGGGGCCCGTTTCGATCGACGCCGACCGATTGTTGTCGATCACGACCCAGCAGAAATCGGCGACGGCCGACGCCGGCGTCTTGGTCACGATGATCGACGGTTCGGCCGTTGCGGCGAAGCAATACACCGTCGAAGGGCCGAAGGCGAAGATGGTGCTTTCCGATGACAGCGTCGTGGAAACGCCGGTCAGCACGATCGATTCGGTTCGACTCCAACACAGTTCGGATCCGATGGCGGCCGATTGGTTGCGACTGTTGGAGCAAAAATCGGAGAGCGACTTGCTGGTCGTGCGAAACGAACACGGCATCGACTATCACCGCGGCGTACTGCACGACGTCGCCAACGACACGGTGCGGTTCGATCTCGAAGGCGAGGTGCTTCCCGTCAAAAGGGCGAAGATTTTCGGGCTGATTTACCGCCACGGCGAGTCGTCGGAGTTGCCGGCGACGGTGTGCCGCGTCACGGATGCGTCCGGGTCGCAATGGTCGGCCGCATCGCTTCAGCTTGCCGATCCGGCGGGCCATGCCCTGTTCCAATGGACCACGCCGACGGGGATCGAGCGATCGGTTGCGCCGGAGCAGTTGGTGCAGGTTGACTTCTCCGGCGGAAAGATCGTCTATCTGAGTGATTTGAAGGCGGAGGACGTGCATTGGACGCCCTATTTTAGCGTGGGAAAGACGCCGGCGTCGGTCGAACAGTTTTTTGCGCCGCGTTTTGATCGCGGTTTCGAATCGCCAGCGTTGGAGCTTGGCGGCGTCACGTATAAGAAGGGGCTCGCGATGCACAGCCGCACCGAGATCGTCTATCGCCTGCCCGACCGGTTTGCCAGGTTTCGCGCCGTCGCCGGCATTGCCGACGCGATTCGGCCGGGCGGCAATGTCCGATTGGTCATTCAGGGCGATGGACGCGACCTGTTCGACGCGACCATCGGCGGCAGCGACGCACCGCAGCCGATCGACCTCGACGTGAGCGGCGTCCGGCGTCTGACCGTGATCGTAGGTTTCGGCGATCGGCTGAGTATGGGCGATTACCTTCTGCTCTGCAACGCGAGATTGAACAAATGAATCGACTTGGCCGAGTCATCGTGATTGCGTGCGTCGCCGTCCTGTTGACGGCCGGCGGTCGTCTGCCTGCGCAGCCGACGGCCGCGGTGCTGGACGCCGAGTCGCAACGCGTCGCGGTGATGGATAAGGCAAAGGATTCGGTTTTGGCGATCTTTCCGCCCACCGGGCAAGGCGGCGGCTCGGGCGTCGTGATTACGCCGGATGGCTATGCCCTGACCAATTTCCACGTCATCGTGCCGTGCGGTTGCGCCGTGCAATGCGGAATGGCCGACGGTCGGGTTTACGATGCCGTGATCGTCGGCGTCGATCCGACCGGCGATGTCGCGCTCATCAAGCTTTTTGGGCGCGACGACTTTCCCTATGCCACGCTGGGCGACAGCGATCAAGTGCGCATGGGCGATTGGGTCTTCGCGATGGGCAATCCGTTCCTGCTGGCTGCCGACATGCAGCCGACGGTCACCTACGGGATCGTGTCGGGCGTACATCGTTACCAGTTTCCGGCCGACACGCTGCTGGAATACACCGACTGCATTCAGATCGACGCGTCGATCAACCCGGGCAATTCGGGCGGACCGTTGTTCAACGCCGACGGCCAACTGATCGGTATCAACGGCCGGGCGTCGTTCGAAAAACGCGGACG
>JAEWUR010000302.1 GCA_023397045.1 Planctomycetota bacterium | reverse complement strand
GCGACACGTCGCGGACCATGGCGTCGTCTTCGGCCAGCAGGATGGTTTCGGCGCCGCCGACCGATTCCGGGGCGGTTTCTTGCGAGTCGGAGGGTTGATCGGCGTCGGCCAGCGGCAGGTAGATCCGGAAGGTCGTGCCCTTGTCCTGTTCGCTGTAGACGTGGATCGCGCCTTCGTGCTGTTGGATGATGCCGTAGACCATGGAAAGCCCGAGGCCGGTGCCTTTGCCGACGGGTTTTGTGGTGAAGAACGGCTCAAAGATACGATCGCGGACGTCCGGGGGCATGCCTTGGCCGGTGTCCGTGACGTTGAGTTGCAGATAGCTGCCCGGCTTCAGGTCGGTGAACATCGCGGCGAATTCCGGGCTGACCGATTTCCGTTCGGTTTTGACGGTGATTTCGCCGCCTTGGGGCATGGCGTCCCGGGCGTTCAGGCACAGGTTCATCAGGACCTGTTGGAGGCTTCCGGCATCGGCAAAGACGTGGCCGATGTCCTTGCCCAGGAAGACCTTCAGTTGGATCGTTTCGCCCAACAGGGGCCGAAGCATCTTGGTCAGGTCGGTGACCATTTGGTTGGCATCGAGGTTCATCCGTTCCATTTTCTGTCGACGGCTGAAGCTCAGGAGTTGCCGCGTCAGGGTCGTTGCGCGATCGGCGGCCTGGAGAACGCTCTGTAGATCCTGATAGGGCTGTTCTTCGGGTTTAAGTTCCTCCATCGCATAGCGCGTGTAGCCGGTGATGGCCTGGAGCAGGTTGTTGAACTCGTGCGCGATGCCGCCGGCCAATGCGCCGACCGCTTCAAGTTTTTGCGATTGCTGGAGCTGTTCGTCCTTCTTGCGCAACTCGGCGGTTCGCTGGTCGACCAACCGCTGGATACGCTCGGTGCGGGTTGTGGCCGATGATATATAAACACCCAGCAGGCAAGTTGCGATCAGTCCGAGGCCCAGAATCGCCCAGGAGCGCCAATGGGCGTGGGCTGCGAAGAAATGTGGGGTGGGCGTGCAGACCAGCGTCAACTGTTTTCCGCCAAAATCGAGCGGCGCCGCGTGATAGATACCGCTCGGATGGAACAAAGCGTGGACTTCCGAGGCACGCTCCTCGGCCGATCGCGTTCGGGAAAGATGGAAATAGAGCAGTTGCGGATCGGCTGTCGTCGAGTCGCCGAACACCGCCATGTCGATCCCCTGCGGATCGGTCGAATATTCTAGTGCGTTATTGATCAGGTCACCGGCTTCGCAGAGGCCGACCAAAATTCCTTCGAGATTCGCTCGGCGTTCGGCCACGGTGCGGACGTTTTGGAAGTCGCGATAGACGGGCAGGAACGTCTGGAACATCACGCCGTGGATTCCGATGGTGCTCAGATCGATCGGATCGCTGACAACGAACCGGCCCGAGTCGCGGCACTTGTCGATGGCCTTGAGCAAGGCGGGATCGGCGGCGAAGTCCCAGCCGAATCGGGCGCGGAATCCCGGCTTTGAGGCCGCATACCAGATCGGATAATATTCGTCCCTTGGCGCTGCCGGAACGAGCTGGCCTTCGCGGTTGGGCTGAACGATTTGGTAGTCGGGAAGACCGTCGCGATGGGCCTGCTCGACGAACGCCATCCGATCGTCGCGTGAGACTCTCGGGGCCCATTGGATGACTTTCAGAGAAGGCACCCGTTCGAGAAACGGCTCGGCGCAGAGCGAAAACTCTTCCTGCGAAATATTGGGTGAACCGTAGATGTTCTGACGCAGGACCTCGTGGGTTAGCTCGATGCGCTCAGTCGCTCGATGCACGGCCTCGACGAAATGTTGCGACGCGAAGTTGAATTCGGTGTCCATCTCGCGCCATTCCGCGCGCCGCATCATGACGAAGAACAGCAGCGTGAGCGTCAGGCCGATGCCGACCGTCAGAATCGTGGGCAGACGGCGGCACCAGGGACGTCCGGCGCAGAGATGGATCTTGTCGTGGAGTGTGCGGAGCATGCGGTGAGTATCCTGTTGACGAAGGGACACTCAAGCGTAGCTCGCAGAAGGGGGGCGGGGGGAGGAAATTGAGGAGATCGGTTTGAGGCCTTTCTGGCGAATCGCCCTCACCCTAACCCTCTCCCGGAGGGAGAGGGGACCGGGCATTGCCAGTTCCCAGTTTTCATCTTTTTTGGCGAATCGTGCTCACTTTGGCCCTCTCGCCGAGGGAGAGGGGGCGGTTGGTTGGGTTTTGGCGTCGAATTCGGCTTCGAACTCGGCGAACGTCTGGGGGCGGTGCTCTTTTCGCTCGCGGAACGCCTGGAGGAGCGAATAGGCGCCGGAGGCGATGATGCCCAGTCCGCCGATCCAAAGAAGGGTCTCGGTGCGGCATTGAAATGCGGGTGACATGAGCGTCATGCCGACGGCCGTGGCGGCGATTTTGACGATGCCGTTGAGAAAGACCATGATGCCGGCGTATCGGCTGGTGTCTTCGCCCGGCGGGGCGAAATGGGTGATGCCGATCTGCCACCAGAGGATCCACCAGCCGCCCTGCACGGCGCCGCGCGCCAGTCTGGCGACAATCGGAAGGACCCACACCAGCGGTGAAATGTAGTAGGCCGCCACCGGCGTTGCGGCCAGCAGCAGCGCATCGAGGCCGAACGCGAATCGAACCGTGAACCAGGAGATCCAAGGATTGGTTCGGTCGAACCATTGGCCGATCCAGCCGGTCGTGATGAAGGCGGCCAGCGTGGGGATGCCGTGCAGCAACAGGGCGCACCAAACATAGTCGAACTTGAGCGTTTTGCTCAGCAGTGCCGGCACCAGCGGCAAGTAGAGCATCATGAAGAAGACTTCCAATGCACAGCCGATCAGGAAGCGGCGGTATCGGGTGTCGCGGATCACCACGCCGGCGATTTCGCGCACGTTTTTGAGGATCTCCAAATGGAAGTCGGTCCGGATGGTTTGATCGTTGCGGATCGGGATTTTTCGGAAGCAGGCGAAGCCGGAGAGTCCGAGGACGGCGGCGACGATGATTTCGATGCTGGCGACGGTGCGGACGTTTTCGCCCGCGTATTGCAGGATCGTTGCGGCGAGCATGAAGACGATCAGGAAGATGAGCGAACACCATTGGCGCACGGTCGCGGTGACGTGGCCGCGGTGGGCCACGGGATAGTTTTCGCGCAGGATGGCGGCGATTGGCGCCCGGGTGACGATTTCGAGCATTCCGCCGATACCTAAAAACAACAGGAACCAGAAGGAACTGCCGAGGGAAAGCGCGCCGGCCATGGCCATCGCGCTGATGCCTGCCATAACGCCCGGGATGACGACGAACGGCATCTTGCGGCGCGGGGCCATCCAACTGCCGAGATAGAGGCTGGCCAACATGCCGAAGCCGGCGCACCAGTCGCGCAGCGGGAGTTGCCAGTCTTGGGCGTGGATTTCACGCAGGGCGATGACCGGGGCGTTCATCAGGATGCCGCCGCAGGCCGCGTCCAGC
>JAEWUR010000233.1 GCA_023397045.1 Planctomycetota bacterium | reverse complement strand
GGTAACGCCACTGGAGTTCTTAGACGAGGAGGCACTCTAAAATGCCGTCGGATTCCCCCCTAGAACGCATACGCAAAGCGCGGTGTCACATCTCCGAAGAATGCGGTCATGATCCGAAACAGCTTGTCGAGTATTACATGAAATTGCAGGAGCGACACAAGGATCGATTGGTTCATTCCACGGAAATCAAATTGCAGAAGCTTCCCAAAGAGATTCCGTAAATAACCTATCGAGTCAAGGATAATGGTTCCTGGCATCTTCTGCCCTATTGGGTCTCGGAAACGTAATGTCGGGAGGCCGACCAACGGAAGACCGGCAAACAGGAGTTTTTGGTCATGAACTGCCCGACATTTTTTACGTGAGCATCAATAAAAGGCGATCTCATGTCCTTCATTTCCAATTTGACAAAACGCTTGTCGTCGCCCTGGGGGGCAACGGCATTGTTCGCTTTCTTGTCGTTGATTACGCTTTCGCAAAACCTACACGATAGGTGGGCCATTCCATTCCTTTTCTGCCTCTGGATATGCTTCTTCTTTATAAGTGGCGCGGTGTGCCAGATGCAACGAGACATCGACGATCTTCAGACGCAAATCAGGGAACTGAAGAATCCGGACAGCGGCCAATTGAGCTAGACAGAAAATGGGAGTGCTCATTGGAAAGGGATTTCGTTGCTGCCGTATCTACTCAATCTTGTTTATCTGCTTCTGATCCTTTTTTCGCTGCCGTGGCTGCTGTGGTCGGCGGTGAGGAAGGGGAAATACCGCGAGGGGTATGCGGAGAAGTTTTTGGGGCGCGTGCCAAGGAGGAAGCGGGAGGCGTCCTCAAACGCCGAGATGCCCTCACCCCCGGCCCCTCTCCCGAATCGGGAGAGGGGAGATACGGAGCCCTCACCACTTGTCCCTCTCCCAAACGGAAAGGGGACGAGGACGAAATGCCTTTGGATTCATGCGGTCAGCGTCGGCGAGGTCAATTTGCTCGCGCCGCTGTTGAAAATGATCCGGGAAACGCAGCCGGAGTGGGAATGCGTCATTTCGACGACCACAACGACCGGAATGGCGCTGGCGAAGAAAAAATACGCGGGTTACCAAGTGTTTTATTGTCCCTTGGACTTCTCCTGGGCCGTCGATGAGGCCATGCGGCGAGTTCGGCCAGATGTCCTTGTGCTGGCTGAGTTGGAATTGTGGCCGAACTTGATTCGGGCGGCAAAAAAACACGGGGCGCGCGTGGCCGTGATCAATGGACGGCTTGGCGAAAAGAGCTTTCGAGGCTATCGGCGCATCCGGCCGCTGGTCGCCCGATTGATGCGGCAAATCGACCTGGTTGCTGCACAAGACGAGACCTACGCCAAGCGGTTTTTGGAGCTTGGCGCTCGGCCGGAAACGGTCCATGTAACCGGCTCGATGAAATACGACGGCGCTCAGACCGACCGCAACAATCCGGCGACGCAAAAGCTCGCCGCGCTGGCCGGCTTCGAGCAAGACGACGTTGTCCTGTTGGCCGGAAGCACGCAAGAGCCTGAAGAGAAAATGGCGTTGGATACATTCCGAACGCTCAGCCAGCAATGGCCCAAGCTGCGGCTCGTGCTGGTGCCGCGTCATCCCGACCGGTTCGATGCCGTAGCGAAATTGCTCGACGCCAGCGGCATCCCCTGGCAACGGCGGACGGAGTTGGGGAGGAAGAGAAATGATGAATGCGGAATGATGAATGATGAATTGCAGCCAGCTAACAGTTCAGACATTCATCATTCGCCGCGTGTTCTTCTCGTGGATGTCGTCGGAGAGCTTGGCGCGTGGTGGGGAACGGCGAAGATCGCCTTCGTCGGCGGCAGCATGGGCAGTCGCGGCGGGCAAAACATGATCGAGCCGGCCGCCTACGGCGCGGCGGTCTCGTTCGGCCCGAACACATGGAACTTCCGCGACATCGTGGCCGCGATCCTCCAGCACGATGCCGCCGTCGTGGTTCAAGACGTCCAACAATTCGCCCAATTCGTCGAACGCTGCCTGAAGGAGCCCGAATACGCTGCTGGTTTGGGGCGGCGTGCTCAGGACATGGTTCGAAGCCAACTCGGAGCCACGCGGCGGACGGTGGAGTTGGTGGAGAAAGAAGGTGTGAAAAGTGTGAAGGTGTGAAGGGTGTGAAAGGATCAAGGGAGGCCAGATCGGTGAAAGACAATGTTGCAAAGTCGTTTGAGGAACTGCACATCTACCAGCGAGCCCGAGAGTTGACGAACGCTGTCTACGCCCGGAGTCATGACGGCGATTTTTCGAGAGATCGCGGTCTGGTCGACCAGATTCGCCGGGCTGCCGTTTCGATCATGTCGAACATCGCCGAGGGTTTTGAACGCGGTACAAAAACAGAGTTCATTCAGTTTCTTTTCATTGCCAAAGGCTCATGCGGCGAGGTTCGGGCCCAATTGCAGATCGCTTGCGACCAACGATACATTTCACAGGCCGATGCCGACCGGCTGTCGAGTCTTGCCCGACAAACGAGCGGGATGATCTCCAATTTCATTGCCCATCTCCAGCAATCCGACTATCGGGGCGAGAAACTCAATCGTCCTCAGCGGCAATTGGCCGAAGCCCGTGAAAAACGGCCGGAAAAACTCCGTGCCGCTCAACTCGTCAACATGATGCCCAAGAAAGATTCACCCCCACCTTAGCCTTTCACACCTTCACACTTTTCACACCCTTCACACCTTTGTAGCCAGTCCCCCACAAAACGCCATCCCCCGACAGTGGCACCCACACTCTCTCATCCAGCCCCCGATTGCCAGCGACGGGCACGTTCGACTATAATCGCGGCTTCACGCACCCGAAGTGGATGCAGGCAAGCAGTTTTCAGCTTATCGCAGGAGGAATATCCGTGGCACAGGGTAAGTTCTTGTTCACCAGTGAATCGGTCAGCATGGGGCATCCCGACAAGTTGGCCGACCAGATCTCCGACGGCATTCTCGACGCCCTGTTCGCCCAAGATCCGATGAGCCGCGTTGCTTGCGAAACGATGGTCACGACGGGTGTCGCGATCGTCGCGGGCGAGATCACGACGAAGGCGGTGATCGACTATCCCGAGGTCGTTCGCCACGTGATTCGCGAGGTCGGCTACACCGACGACAAGATGGGCATTTGTGCGGACACCTGCGCCGTGATGCTCTCGATCGACCGCCAGAGCCCCGACATCGCGATGGGCGTGAATGAGAATTCAGACAAGAGCAAGGACGTCGGCGCCGGCGACCAAGGGTTGATGTTCGGCTACGCCTGCAACGACACGCCCGAGTTGATGCCGCTGCCGATCGCCCTGTCGCACAAGATTCTCGACCGCCTGACGCAAGCCCGCAAGAATGGCGAGGTCGCCTGGCTTCGTCCCGACAGCAAGAGCCAAGTGACCGTCGAATACGTCGACGGCAAGCCGGCGAGGATCGACACGGTCGTGGTTTCGACGCAGCACGACGCCGACGTGAGCCAAGCCGAGATCCGACAATTCGTGATCGAGAAGATCGTCAATCCGTTGCTGCCGCAAGAGTTGGTCAAAGGCGACATCACGTATCACGTGAATCCGACGGGCCGATTCGAGGTCGGCGGACCGCACGGCGACTGCGGCCTGACCGGGCGCAAGATTATCGTCGACACGTACGGCGGTTGGGCGCGGCACGGCGGCGGCGCGTTCAGCGGCAAGGATCCGACCAAAGTCGACCGCAGCGCCGCCTACATGGCCCGACACGTTGCCAAGAACATCGTGGCGGCCGGTTTGGCCGACCGTTGCGAGGTCCAACTTGCCTACGCCATCGGCGTTTCCGAGCCGGTCAGCGTCTTGGTCGATACCGAGG
>JAEWUR010000164.1 GCA_023397045.1 Planctomycetota bacterium | reverse complement strand
CCGATGCCGTCGCCAAGGCGGAGGAAACCGTCAATCCGATCGATCTCGGCACGGTGCTAGTTCCCGCCGATTGGCTGCTGTTGGCCGGCGGCCAAAAAGCGATCGTCGATATCGCGGCCGTCAATCGCCACAACGCAACGCAGGCCGGTCGAGTCGCGGTATGGTACGAGTCGCAGCCCGACGAGAAGACGCTTGCTGACGTTTCGCTGGGAAAAGGCAAGAAATCGCAAACAACCGTAACGCTCGGGCCGTGTTCTTCGTCACTTGAGCGCGACGTGCTGCACGTGCGCATCGACGACGCCGACGGGAAAACGCTCTGGACAAAAACGATCCCGACCATGATCGTGCCGAAGCGGCCGGAACATCCTAGGTTCGGCGCGGTTTATACGAAACTTCGCTACGACGCGCCGATCGCGTCCTTCGCCGACGGCAAATGCTCGTGGCTGAACTACGACGAGCTTTGGAAGCCGGAGTTCCGGGACGTTGTGGTGTTTCTGCCGAACGGCGGGCGGTTTTTGTTCTGGCGCGGGGCCAGTTACATCCCGTTTTGGGTGAGCCGTTACAATACCGGTTTGACGTACGAATGGGCCGAGCGGCTTCGGCCGAACGAGGGTTTCGTCGATTGCCCGGAACCGATCACCGACAAGGAGTTGCGATTCAGCCGGGCCGAGATCGTCGAGTCGACCGCCGCCCGGGTGCATGTCCGCTGGACGTACCAATCGTGCGACTTCAACTACAAGGCGAACGGCGACCTTTGCACCGAAGATTTCTATTTTTATCCCGACGGTTTCGGCACCCGCGCGGTCACGTTGACGCACATTCCCGAGGCTGTCTATGAATTGGCCGAGTTCATCGCGATCACGCCGCAAGGGGCCTATCCGATGGACGTGTTGCCGGTGAACCAGGGAGACATCCTGGCGATCAACGGAGAGAAATCGCCGCTGGTATTCCCGCATCCGGAGACACAAGGCCAATGGCAAAAGGTAAGCAACATTCCCGCCGTCTATCGTATCCGAATGAACAAAGAGGATCCGTTGGCGGCGATCAGTTTCAGTCCGACGCTGACCGCCATGCCGATTGTGTACCCGCCATTCGTCGATCAAGGGATCGAGGTCACGCGGATGTATTGGGCATCGATCTGGCCGTTGGCTCGGGGATTGATGACGCCTTGGGAGATCAGCGAGCGAATCGCGATCAACCCCGGCACCAATTGCATGCTGACGTTCGGCGAGCAGAAGCCGAAACCGATCCGCAGCGAGACGGTCGAGACGAAAGACGGACTGGGACAAACCAAACCGATGATAGTCGAGACGTTTTGCTGGCTTATCGGCACGAGCGACGCTGACGACCAAGCGTTGTTGGATTGGGCGCGCAGTTATGCGCAGCCAGCTAGCTTGGAACTTCAGGGCGCTCGGCAGGATTCCGAGCCCTATGCCGCGGATCGCCGGGCGTATCGGCTGACGGTCGAGCAAAACAACGTTGCCATCACCGTCAAATCCACGGTTCCGTGCGTGAATCCGGTCTTCGAACTGGCCGACGCTCCGAAAACGCTCAAAAACATGACGGTCGGCGACGATACGCTCGATCGATCGCGTTACGCCTGGGACGGTCGGACGCTTTGGCTCAATGCGACAGTCGGAAACAACGCGACGATTCGACTCACCTTCGAGTAGGGATCACATGATTATTGATGTTTGCTTGGATAATGAACCTCCTGCCAGCCGATTTGGCGCATTTTCCGGTCTTCCGCTGGTCGGCCTAAGGTCATTGGCCGCGCAAAGGTAAATAGCGAATGATAGAGTTCCAGTCAATGAAGACACTAACAAAAAACCGTGGGATGGACGAACGTCGGAAGACGGCGAGCATCGCCCTTGCCGGGCCGGCTCGCGAAAAAGCCCTGCAACGCTTTCGCGCGCAAGTGAAGAAGTGGCGGCTCGTGATGCCCTCCAACGAGCCCTTGGTATCGGATTTCGGCCTGAACGATTTCGACCGCACCGGCCTGATCGAGTTCTGGTTGGCCAACGAGACCGCCGCCGGCTATTGCGGCAAGTTTTTGTTCGTCTTTGACGGACAGACCTGCCCTTTGCACCGCCACAAGCAGAAGCACGAGACGTTTTTCATCGTTCGCGGCAAGGTCAAAATGACCATTGGCGGGTCGGCAAGGATTCTGCGCGAGGGCGATTGCCTTGCCGTGCCGCCGGGACGGAAACACAGCTTCACCGGCGATGGCCCGGCACTGCTCCTCGAAGTGTCGATGCCGTGCGTGGTCGACGACAACTATTTCGAGAATCGCGACATCCCGCTCGGTGGCAACCAAAGAAAACGGCCGGCGAAACCAACTGCCGAATGAGACACGAGGCGTGGAAATCTGTAATCATGCAAGACATCCACCGACGCGAACACAACGATTCCACTAAAACTGGCGACAGTGATCACCAAGGAGGTTCTGCCTCGACGCGATGGTGTGGCTCGCTGTCAAGGGAAGCCCTTTTTGGGGCCTATGATCCATCGCGGATCGCAACAGTAAACGAGAATCTGTTGCCCAGTCAATTTCTGGCAGTTTTGGAATATCCCAGCCTTCTGACACATGCATCACAGAAGCAGACCAACCATGTTGTCCAACTGTGCAGGAATAAGCAATGCTGAAGGTCGCCGCTGAAACATTCGCGGTCATGCCGCGACCCGGAGATGAAGGGCAGAGCCTCCTGCGCGCGAAGGCGACGGCAGTTTTCGGGCCAATCAAGACCACGATCTTCCTGATCCACGGCGATCAAACGTCGTCGTGCCTTATCACTACCCATTTCATGATTGAGCAGGGCGCCGTCAGCAATCTCATTCGCCGCCGCGTTGCACACGCACTTGACCTATCGCCAGACCGGGTTGTTGTTTTCTCGTCGCACAACCACAACGATGTAACACTCACGAAGGAACCGATTTGCTACGGCATCCCCGATCCCGCGGCTGAAGTTTCCGAGGATAATTTGACCACGGCGGGAGGCGAGTTGCTGCAATCGCTGCTGAGGGCGGCGGAAAAGATCAAGGATCATTGCGTGCCCGTGCAAATTGCCTGGGCCGTCGGCCACGAACGTCGAATCACGTACAATCGAAAGGGCAGGCGAGCGGACGGCTCGACATACTTCATGCGGGAGGAGGATCGGCGCCGTCTCGGCGAAGACTTCTGCGGTGATATCGACGACGACGCTCCGGTCGTTGGGTTCATCGGCTTGGACGGCACACCAATCTGTTTTCTCGTCCAATTCACTGGACATCCGGCAACAGATTATCATCCGGAGAATCCCGTCGTTCACGGCGACTTCCCGCAAGTTGCGTGCGACGATCTTTCGGAAGCATTCGGCGGCGTTCCGGTCGGCTTTCTGCAGGGGTGCGCCGGCGACTCGAATTCCAAGGGACTTCTCTATCTGAAACCCGCCGAAGAAAAGTTGCAGGACATGGTTCGCTATGGGCATTACCTCGGTGAGACCTATACGCAAACCGCCATGGAACTGCGACCGTCTGTCTCGGACAATTTGGCGATCCTGTGGCGTCGCGTACGGTTGCCGTTTCAGGGGTTGCCTTCGTCCGATAGCCTCCGGCGGCAGATTGCCGAAATGGACGACTTTACCAGACGCTGTGCCGGCGGTGACGAGACTGCATTGACATGCGTCGGTCTGAACGCGGCCATCGCTATGAGTCCCCAATACCGGGCTGCGCTGATCGGGCCGTGCCGACGCTGGGCTCAATGGTCGCTGGAGTTCCATGGAAACGATTGCGTTGCATCCGCGCCGCGGTACCTCGATCTCGACGTGGCGGTCATTCGAATTGGTGACGTTGCCATCGTTGGCCTGCCGTGCGAGCCGTTCCTGGGAATCGGACGCCAGATTAAGCGCAACGCGGAAATGCCGCTGGTCATTCCTTGCGGCTACATGAATGACCAGAGCGTCGGATACATCCCGGACGGCCCAAACAACGGCGATCTCGACTATGTGAGTTCCTTTTATCGCTACACGACAAGCATGTTGCCGTATCAAGATCCCGCCGGCGATCTGTTAGCCAAGGCGGCTCATGAAATGCTTCGTGAAGCGACGAAAACGAAATTGGAGGACAACCGCGCATATGAAGAATGACAAACGAGTCGAAGCGACGACGGACTTGTCACGTTTCGACAATGCTGTGATCGGCGAGGGTACGCTCGTAGAGCCTGATGTCATGGTCGGATTTCGCTATCATCCCGATTGCGGCCCGACGCGCGTCGGAGCACACGGGATTCTCCGCAAAGGCACGCTCATCTATGGCGACGTCGCCATCGGAGACTTTTTTCAATCGGGCCACTACACGATCATCCGTGCTCAGGTTGAAATGGGCGATTATTGTACCGTCTCGAACCACTCGACGCTTGAGGGTCTTATTCGGTTCGGCGATGGCGTGCGCATCATGTCGCATGTCTATATTCCGTCGCGCACCGCGGTCGGCAGCAATGTGTTTGTTGGGCCGGGCGTAACGTTTTTGAATGACCG
The DNA here is from genome assembly GCA_023397045.1 of Planctomycetota bacterium. Lineage (GTDB taxonomy): Bacteria > Planctomycetota > Planctomycetia > Pirellulales > Thermoguttaceae > JAEWUR01. The sequence goes on along the minus strand of JAEWUR010000164.1, from coordinate 576 downwards.
ACTGCCTGGAAGAGTCGAAGTCATGACAACGCCCAAGGGCGCGACGATTGAAGACGATGTTGTCATTGGCGGGGGATGCACGATCATGCCCGGCGTTACGATCGGCGAGCGCAGCTTCGTAGCAGCCGGCACGGTAGTCACCAAGGACGTGCCGCCGCGGAGCCTCGTGGTCGGCGTGCCCGGCCGTATCAAACCACTTCCGGCAAAACTCGACATGCCCAACAACCGTTCCTTCACTCGCCAACCCTGCGACCTCTGGCACCCATTGACAATCGACTTGAGCTCAAATGTCTGGCCTTGTACCGAATCCGCCTATCCCAAAATGACGACATCCCAAAACAATAACCCTGAATAGGTTTGAGAAAGAAACAATGAGGTTGCTTGCCGCCTTCCGATGGCGGGTACGAAGACTGAGACGAGGAAGGAACCCCATCAACCATTGTTGTCATCGCATAGCGCGAGACAGAAAACAAAAACACACTTGCATCCAGCCCTACGCCGCACGTCGCTCGTAGTGCTTCAACAAACCACCTAACGATTCATGACAGGCAATCTCATTGAGATTAAAGTCCTCAA
>JAEWUR010000101.1 GCA_023397045.1 Planctomycetota bacterium | reverse complement strand
CGACGAGCATCCGGACAAGGCGACGAAACAGCGGATTCTGTTGCTGTATGCGTGGAACGAGAACGGCGAGGGCGGGTATCTGACTCCGACGGATGCGGACGGCACGGCCTATCTTGACGCCGTGCGGCGTGCGATTTGCGAGCCGTAGTATTTGATTTGGTGGGGCTTGCTGCGCTCGACCCGCCCTACGCCTACGCATTTTTTTGTGCGAGATTTTGTAGACTCCCGCATGTTTGCCCCTTATCCGGGTTGTAGGACGGAGGCGGTTGAGTTGCTATAATGCCGCGATTCAGGGCAAGAAGACGGCCAGCCGGCACGGACACGCGAAAAGGATTGAATCGATGGCAATTTCGTCGCGCGACAGGATGGGGGGGCGAGTTTTTTTGCGAGGTTTCTTGAGTTTTTGCGCCATGGCGATTCTGGCGACCGTTGCGGCGAGCGCCCTGGCGGAGGAAACGCGCGTTTTTCGCGAAGGGCATGCCGGCAAAGCGGAGTTGAAGTATATCAACGGCCTGCCCGTGCTCTCGGTGGCGGGGACGCCGGAGGAAATAGGGCGACAGAAGGCGGAGTTGACGGCCGACGTCGTTCGGACAATCTCGGATTACCCTCGGCGTTTGCTCGAACGGTCGAATCGCAAAGACCGCTTGGCGCGATATCTTGAGATGGCGAAGGAGCTTGTCAAGCAGCTTCCGGACGAGTACCGGGACGAGTTGCGGGCGTTTGCCGACGAGTCGGGCATCGATCGCGACATGGGCGTGCTCGGGAACACGCTGCCGGATATCTATCGGAACATCTCGTGCTCGTCGTTGATCGTCGAACCGGAGAAGAGCGCGACGGGCGGGCCGCTGTTCGGGCGGAATCTCGATTTCTACACGCTGAGCCTGTTGGACAAATACGGCATCGTGACGGTGCATCGACCGACGGGCAAGCACGCCTTCGTTTCGATCGGTTTTCCGGGTCTTTTCGGCTGTCTTTCGGGAATGAACGACGCCGGATTGGCGCTGGCCGTTCACGAGGATTTTTTGGCGCACGACGGCGCGCCGATTTACAACCCGAAGGGGATGCCGTACACGTTCTGCTTCCGCAAGATTCTGGAGGAATGTACGACGGTTGAGGAAGCCGAGAAGTTGTTGCGAGAGACCGAGCGGACCACGATCCTCAGCTTGGCGGTTTGCGACCGCGAGAATAGCGTCGTGCTCGAGATGACGCCGAAAAGCGTGGTTGCGCGAGGGCCGAGCAACGGGATTCTGGCATGCACCAACCATTTTCGGACGGACGAGTTGGCGGTGTTTACGTGGTGCCCTCGGTACAACAAGTTGATCCAGAGCCGCAAGTTCGACCAAATGACGCTTGACGATGTGGCCGAGAAGATGAAAGAGGTGTGCATGGGTCGGATGACCGTGCAGACGATGATTTTCGAGCCGGTTCCGTTGAACGTTCACGTAGCGATCGGTGATTGTCCCTCGGCGGAATTGCCGCTGAAGCTGCTGGAGCTTGGCCCGCTATTCTCGCCGTGAGGCCGCAATTTCTTGCGGATCTCCTCTTGCATGCGAGGTGCGATTTCTCTATCATCCGGGCCCCCTGCTCCCGGGGATTGTGTACTGCCTGGAATGCTTGCATTGCTATCGCCATGTCCGGACGTTTGATGATCGTCGTGCTGAGCTTGCTGGGGATCAGCCTGTCGGGCTGCTCCTCGTCGCTTCGGGCTACGCGCAGGCCCGCGGCGATCGAATGGGACGGCCCGCGGAACGAGACAACGTCGTCGCCGACTTCGCCGCCGGCTGATCCGCAGGCGATGCAGGCGGTCATGGCTGAGTTGCAACAGGTTGGGTCGGTCGATCCGGCGGCGCAAGAACAGTTGATGCAAGATCTTCGCAACAGCGATCCGGCGATTTGGCCGTTGGTGATGCAGCAATTTCGCGCGACGCAGGCGTATCGCAATCGGTTGGCCGGGCAGACGGCGCTGGCGCAGCGGACGATGGGGGCTGAGGAGGCCTCGCGATTGCCGCCAGTCAGCGATTCGCCGATGGTGGCGGAGGCGCCGATTCAAATACCTCCGCCTTGTGTGACGCCTACGCCGCCGATTGCCTTGCCGCCGGTCGAAGAGCCGTCGCGCGAATCGGTCGTCCAGACGGCCTACGTCGCCGACGAGACGGCGCCGCCGATTCTGCCGACCATACCCGAGCCGATCTATCTGAAGGTCTGCAACCTGACGTTCTGCAAGGAGGTGCTCAGTTTCGGCAATGTGAAGCGATTCGATAAGGACGAGTTCCGGCCGAATCAGGAAACGCTTCTCTATGTCGAGGTCGAAAACTTCGTTTCCAAGCAGACGCCGAACGGATATCGCACGTCGTTGAAGAGCAGTTATCGAATCTTCAATGGGCAAGGGCGATGCGTCGACGAACATACGTTTGCGACGACCGAGGATGACTGCGAGAACGTGCGTCGCGACTTCTTTCTTGGCTACCGCGTTCGTCTGCCGGAAAAGATCGAGCCTGGGACGTATCGCTTGGTGTTGACGGTCGAAGACCTTGGTTCGAACAAACTCGGGCAGGCCGAGGTCTTTTTCGAGATCGTCGAGAAGACGCCGCCGGAATCGGCCGGTTAGGGCGCATTTCTCACCACACGGGCTGAAATGCCGACAGGCTGTAGGTTATGCTTCAGCATAACAAGACGTTGCCTGCCAATGCGTTATGCTAAAGCATAACCTACGGTCGTGAGAAATGCGGGTTAGGGCGGGTAGCGTTGCGGCCCAATTTTGGCTATACTACCAGGTTTCCGCAATTGCCGTTTGCGATGCCCGTGGTTGGGCGGAACACCGATGATTTGCCGCACAAACGCACCCGCTGAAGTACCGCTGCCCTTGTTGGTGACCGGCGTGGCCGGCGTGCCGGGCTATAACGCCATGGCCTATTTCGCCGCGAAGTATCCTGGTCAGGTGATCGGGCTGCGCCAGGTCGACAACGTTCGGTTGGCCGGACCGGGCGTTGTTCCGTGCAACGCCGAAGATCGCGACGGGCTCGCGAGGCTTTTTGAGCAGTATCAGTTTGGCGCGGTGATCGACTGCGCCGGCAACTGCGCGTTGAAGCAATGTGAATGTGCGCCGGAGATCGCTTGGCGGATCAATGTCGAAGGCGTTCAGAATCTCCTTTCGCAAACGGTGCCGCGCGGCGTGCGGCTGGTTCATTTGTCGTGCGACCTGGTCTACTCGGGCGAGGATGGACGCGGCGGCTATGTCGAGACCGACCCGACCGATCCGGTGACCGTTTACGGAAAGACGATGGTGGCCGGCGAAGAGGCCATCGCGGCGGCCGACCCCTCGGCCTGCATTCTCCGCATCTCGCTTCCGATGGGCGTCAGTTTCAGCGGCCATGCCGGGGCGATCGATTGGATTCAATCGCGGTTCAAGAAATCGCGGCCTGCCACGCTGTATGTCGATGAGATCCGCACGCCGACGTACACCGATTGCCTGAACCGGCTGTATGAGACGATGTTGTCGAACGAGATGTCGGGCATTTTCCATGCCGGGGCGCCGCGGCGGTTAAGCCTGTATCAGATTGCACAGATCATCAATCGCGTCGGCGGCTACGACCCGGACTGTCTGATGGGCATTCCGCGGTTTGACGCCGGCCCGATGCCCCCCCGGGCAGGCAACGTCTGCATGGACTGCACCAAGCTCCACACGGCCTTGGGCTATGACCCGTTCGACCCGTGGCCATACTGCGAATCGCTGGTTCCGACGCACGACGACTGGCACCGGGAGCGTCCGGACGATCAGGTCCATTCGCCCGAGCAACTCCACCGGGTGCTCGCACGAAATCCTAACATGACCGAAATTGCTTGACTTCCGGGTCGTGCTGGAATACGATGGTATTAATCGTATTACCTATTCAATACGTATCTGAACGTTGATATGCGATTTCGAAACCGGGCAACGACGGTGTTTTTCACCGCCGCCTACGTATTGGCGGTGTCCGGTTCCGCGCTGTTTCACGATCACTCTTCGTGCGATCACGGCGACGACGACCACGCCAGGGCTGGTGTTTCGGCGTCGCATCTCTCCGAAGCCCACGACTGCTCGGTGTGCCAATTTATGGGCCAGAAACAGGCCCCGGTCGACGAGGTCGTGGCGGTCGTCTCGGCTCCGCTGGTGCAGCGAATCGTTGGGAGTTCGCCGTTGGACGTCGAGGCCGTGGTCTTCTCGGCTTGGCGCAGCCGCGCTCCGCCGATGTCGGCATGAGCTTTCCTGGCGTCGTTTAACAACGATCTCATGCTGCGCGACAGGATTGGTTCGAAGTCTCCTCTACCTTCGGGGTGATGGTGAATTGACCGGTCCCCTCTCCCGCCGGGAGAGGGTTAGGGTGAGGGCGAATTGCGAGAGAATTTTCGATCTGTCGGAATTATTGCGGTACCGCCGCCCTCACCGCCGGCCCCTCTCCCAAAGGGAGAGGGGAGACTTGGCCACGAACCTCCGGTCCGCAATTCAACGGAGCGAGAATATGTTTCGAGAACGAACGAGACTACGCGGTTTCACATTAATTGAATTACTTGTGGTCATCACGATCATCGGGATCTTGATCGCGCTGTTGCTGCCGGCGGTGCAGGCGGCCCGGGAAGCCGCACGTCGCATGAGTTGCAGCAACAACATGAAACAGATCGGATTGGCGCTGCACCTTTATCACGACGTCAACAATATGCTGCCGGCGGGCTGGCGCGGCTACGATTCGAGCAATCAGCCGCACTGGTTCGGCACGCCCGGCTGGGCATGGAGCGCGAGCATTCTGCCGTTCCTCGAACAGGCGGCGGTTCAGGAAACGATGGTTCGTTACGACAAACCGATTTCCGATCCGCTCAACGCGGCCGCGCGGGTTTTCAAGATCGCCACCTACCGGTGTCCCTCGGACATCGGCGGCAACACATTCATGCTCGAAGGCGGTGGGCCCTCGGTTGTCTCGGTCACGTTTCCGATCGAGCTTGCCACCGGGAATTACATCGGCATGTTCGGGACGTACGATTTCCACGAGGTCTGCGATCCGTCGTCGGCAGACTATAACGGCTGCAAGGGCGATGGCACGTTCTATTTGAACGATCAGGTCCGTTTCGCCGACATTCGCGATGGGCTGAGCAATACGCTGTTGGCGGGTGAGCGGTCGTCGAAGCTGGCGCCGTCGACCTGGGTCGGCGTGGTGACCGGCGGCAAGCACGGCGTTGCCCGGGTGACGGGGCTTGCCAGTGCGGAGTTCACGCCGAACTCAGAAGTGGATGAAGAGCACTTTGCACACTGTTTCAGCAGCATGCATTCGGGCGGCGCGAACTTTTTGGCGGCCGACGGTTCGGTCAAGCTGGTTGCCGATACGGTTTGCGAGGAATGCTATCAGGCGTTGGCGACGCGCGACAAGGGCGACATCGCGACGGATTATTGAGGCGACGTTTGTTGAGCCGGAATTGATTGCGACGCAATGGTTCTTGCGACGGACCGGGCGTTGTCACAAGCCCTCACCCTAACCCTCTCCCAAAGGGAGAGGGGACCATTTTTATTCG
>JAEWUR010000734.1 GCA_023397045.1 Planctomycetota bacterium | reverse complement strand
GAACGTTCGGCCGTCGAGCTGCAATCGCTGGACGCCGTTGTTCAACACCGTCTCGTGTAGTTGCACGCTTGCAAGGCTATCCGACGGCGCCTGCGGCCGAGGGGTGTGGCTGCCTAGTTGATCCTCGCCGGCCAGACGCAAACGCATAGTGAACCTCTCATCGGTCGTCTCGCCATCGATCATCTGCGGATCGAGCGATAGCGAGTTCAGCGGATCGAACACCCGGTCGTTCATCCGCTCGACAAAGGCGGTCAACCGTTCGCGGGCTTCGTCGTCGACGCGTTTCCGAGCCTGGGCGGCAATCTTGCGTTTGACTTCTTCCGAGGCCGCCGGTTGGTTCTGTTCCGATTGCGACTTGGCCACGCCGCGCGCCAACGATCCGATCAACGGGACCCAATCGAGCGGAGTTTCGACGCCGCGTAGTTGCGTATCGTTCTCTACACCGACCTTCGACGGCCACACGCTGATGCCCGTCATGTCGATTTCCATCGGTTTTCGGGCAACGTAGAACGATTCGCTATCGTTATGGAATCTTACGGGTCCGGCATCGGCAGTTGTTGCCGATGAGATTTCGCCTTTAACCTCGAGCACCAATCTGACGCGGTCGGGATTGGGCGACATCCGGATCGACAACTCGGTGGCCATGAGGCTTTCGCCGCGGACGGGATACCCCTGCACAGTGTCGGCGACCAGCGCATATTCGAGGTTTCGCTCGGGAATCACCTTGTTGATCAGTTCCTCGCTCACGGCCAATCGGACGTTCGCGTTGCGATAGTGCAGGTCGACCTTCTCGGCCAACAGACGTCGCGTTTCGGCCGACGACAGCGCGAGGTTTTGACAATCGCGTGCCACGCGATGGGCATCGCTCGGCAGGCAGGTTCGCTCGTAGGCTTCGATGTCTCGCAATAGTTGGGCAGCGCCGACCGGTTCGGCCGCCCAATGACGCAACTCCTCACGCAACGCCGAGACCGCACCGGTCGTCACGAAGGTCTGTTGCCGGGGCGTCATCGGCGTTTCCGCCAATCGGGTCAGAACCTTCTGCGCGATCTTCTGCGTCTCCTGCTCGTCAAAAGCCGGGACCCGTTTGGCCGATGCCTTCAGGGCGTCGATCAGCAGATAATCGCGCCATGCGCGACCTTCGACCGAGTCGGTTGTCAACAGGTCGACTTTGGCCAAACAGAGGGCAAGCCGGTGCGGATCGACGTCCGGAATGGCGTCGTCGATGGTTTGCGGGCCGTCCAACTGCAAGACTTCGCGCCACACATCGATACGCCGCCCCAAGGCGTAGCCCGTCTTTTTGAGCGTCGAGGCAAGCGAGCGATCGGAGATTCTTGCGGCGATTTGCGGAATCTGCTCCCGCAAACGGCTCAGATGTTCGAGGATGTCGGCCGATTTATCCGAGCCGTCGGTCATGGCGACGCTGAGGTCTTGTATTTCGCGAACAACTTCGGCCGCCCACTTCGAGGTTGGACCGCTCGCCTTCAGACCGGCCAGGCTCTGGAGCAAGGTTTTCGGCTCTTGCCACCGGTCGTCGACATGCGGCTCCAATCGTCTTCCGGACGGTGCGTTCGATCTTGTCGCCGATTCGGAGTCGGCCGTATCGGGGTAAGACACCTCCCCCGGCGCAGGCACGGCCTCCTTGGGAATGATCGACGACCGCGACGGCACATTGGCGACAACGATCGGCAGACGTTCCACCGGCTCTGGCTCGGAATCCTTCGATTCGACCCTGCCGGACTCCGACGGATCTGCCGGTTCGGTCAGAGCGCCAATCTTGCCCGAGGGCACGATCGACACGGCCGCCTCGATCACGGGACCGATCAGGTCGACAACGTCTTGGTGGGCATCACTGCGCGGCGAGGTTTCGACAGGCGATTCCGTTCCGGCCTGCTCGGCAATCGGCGGGGCCGATTCCGGCTTGGACCTCGCGATCGGCTCACCAACCGGGCGCAGGACTGGAACGTCACCCTCGCGCCACGCGTCCACGGTCTTGTTTGGACACGGCGGGACTTCTTTCTTCGCCTCAATGCACTCCAGAGCGGCCGTCGATTGCGTGGTTTCGGACGACGCCTGACGGTCGGCCGGTGAATTGCCACTATCCCACAACCGGGGGGACACGGCACTCAAACCAAACAAGACCACCAGGAAGACGCAGATCAGCCATCGCGAGGTGCGCTGCGGGAAAATCATCTTTCATTCCTCTATGACCGCCATAACCCGAAAATCCGTAACAACCGGTATCCCCTATCATCGGCAGGGACGAGGGAATAGTGGATAGTGGATGGTGGATCGACAGAAAATGAGGAAATACAGCAAGCAGGCAGCATGCAACAACAAGGAAGAAAGGCGAAATTAGCAGACTAAGACAAAAGCCCGTCACCCGTCCAGCACGGTGTCGTCGTGTTCATAGCCGGGGGCACAGCAACAGAGGAAGACGAGCACCCGATCGCCGTTGTTGGCGATCTGGTGCCGGGCTCCCGGCGGTATCGCAATGGCATCGCCTGGCCCGACCTGGGCCGAATCCTCTCCGACGGTCATCAGGCCGGTGCCGTCCAGAATGTAATAGATCTCTTCGGTCTGGATGTGTCGATGCGGGATTGTGGTTCGGCCGACCGGAAGCCGGGCCTCGGCCAGCGTCTGGTTCCGAATGCACGAGTTTCTCGCGGCCAGCAACTCGCGGATTTCCGAACCGTCCTTCGTCGTGAACGCCGGCACGCGGTTTAGATTCTGAATATCCATCGAATCACGCCTTCTGATAGATGCCCACCACGGCCGGCGGATAGGAACGAACGTCCCAGTCGGCGGGAAACGGCAATGTCTGGAAATCAAACCGCGCGTCGGCCTCGACAACCGCGAGGCTCTCGGCCGGAGCCGCGTCGATCATTTCGCCGATGAGCTCCAGCATCTCCGCGTTCCGATCGACGTAAAAATCGTAGGGTGGCGAGCAAAACACGGCCCAAGGCATGCTGTCGGGCAGTGCCGCCCGTTTTTTCCACCAGAGGAACGTGTTGCCGGCGATCACCTCGGCCCGCGACTCGACGCCGAGGTTCGTAACGTTCTGCCGGATCAACTGAGCGGTCGGGTGATGCTGTTCGATCATGGTTGCAGCCGCCGCGCCGCGACTGATCGCCTCCAACGCAATCGCTCCGGTGCCTGCAAAAAGGTCGACGGCGTGTTTGCCGCGTATGGCCGGGCCGAGCAGGTTGAAGATGGCCTCGCGCAGCCGGTCTTTCATCGGTCGGGTGCGCAGTTCGCCGCTGTAGAGCAGTTTTCGGCCGCGCATTTGGCCGCCGATGATCCGAAGACCGGCCAACGCGGTCGTCGTCTGGGGGTCCGGCTTACGATTTCGCTTGGCCATGCGCAGTTCTTTCGGGGGGACATTTTTTTAACGGACTCCAATCCGGACTCTCGCCATCGAATTGGGGGTGCCGAACGAGTCAGAATTGTCGGTCCAAGGGAATTATGGTATCGTAAAGAACGTGGCTCGAACAGTGCGACATCGCACATGGGAAGGCCGATTCCCGCTCCTCACATTGCCGGATTTCCGTTCCTGTTTTTCCTAGGATGTCCAAATATGCGGTCACAAACCGTTCTACGATCCATCCTCCTGCTCGCGCTGCTGCCGGTCGGGGTACGCGCGGCCGACGAGAAAAAAGAACAAGGCCCCGAGGCCAAGGAGTTCTACGCGATCCAGGGCCGAATGAACGAAGTGCTGGCCGAGTTGGCCAACCTTCAGGTGCAATATCGGACCGCCGACGAAGAGAAGCAGTCGGTCATCAAGCAGCAGTGGAATGAGGAGATCGCCAAAGGAAAAGAGATCGAGCCGAAAATGATCGAAGCGGCGGAAAAGGCCTACGACGAAGCGCCGAATGCCGACCCGGAGATCACCAAATTCCTCGTCAAATTGCTTGACGAGAGGGTTCAACGCGACGATTACGAATTGGCGGCCGACATCGGGGGCCGATTGATGAAGGGCAAGGTTTCCGACCCGCAGGTGACCAATCTGGCCGGCATCGCGGCCTTCGCGGTCAACGACTTCGCAGCCGCCGAGGCCGACCTTGCACAGGCGGCCGAAGGGGGTCGGTACCAATCGCTGACGGAAAAGGACAAAGTGGGACAGATTGGCGCGTTCTACCTCCAAGCGGCGCCGAAATACGAAGAGCTTTGGGCGAAAGAGAAAGCAATTCGCGAGGCCGAGGCCAAGGCCGACGATTTGCCTCGCGTCCTGCTGAAAACCAGCAAGGGCGACATCGTGATCGAACTGTTCGAAAACGAGGCGCCGAATACCGTGGCCAACTTCATCAATCTGGTGAAAAAAGGCTTTTATAACGGCCTGACATTCCACCGCGTCCTGCAAGGTTTCATGGCACAGGGCGGCGA
>JAEWUR010000707.1 GCA_023397045.1 Planctomycetota bacterium | reverse complement strand
TTGCTGGGATATGTGGGGTTGCGTGATTCACGGGACCGAGGGCTCGGCGCTGATCGGCGAAGGACAGCCCGTGCCGCATATCTACAAGGGCCACAACATGACCCGGGACAACGTGATCTGGGAACGCAAGGAGAACGACTACGCGGGCCCGATGAATCCTTACCAGCGCGAGCACGATTTGTTGTTCGACGCCATCCGCCAAGATAAGCCGTACAACGAAACGGAACGTTGCGCCATGGCCGCGATGACCGGAATTCTCGGTCGCATGGCAGCCGAGTCGGGCAAGCGGATAACCTGGGATGAAGCGATGGCCTCGAATCGAGAACTCGCGCCGGGGGTGGACGAGTTCAGCATGAATTCGGAAGCGCCGGTGCAACCGGATGCCCAGGGCAATTACCCCATCGCGTTGCCTGGCATCACGGAAGTGCTATAACCAACCATTCCATCCTCCGAGAGCAGTCGCCTCCAGAAGTCGTATCCACGTCGAGGACAGGTTGTCGCGTTGGGTGCAGACCGGCTGCCCTCATCTGCCGCAGCCCACGCCCGAGGACGTTGCCGCGGTCCGTGCCAAGTATCGGGAAGAACATCGACCGGCCGCCGTTGACGCCGACACGGATTCGCCGCCACGATGAGTCGATCGCGGCCGGACGCTTCCGCATTGCCCCGGCAGCGACTACAATGGAATCGTCGTTACCTGCGATTCCCAATTGTTTTTTAACCGGCTTAAACCCGTGTCGACACGTCCGAGAGTTGCCGTTCTGGTTGAATCATCCCGGGGCTACGGACGCGGCGTTCTCCAGGGGATCGCCGCCTATGTCCGCGAGCACGAGCCTTGGACGATCCACCATCACGAACGCCGGTTGTATGACGCCGCGCCGGCATGGCTGAAACGATGGAAGGGATCGGGCATTATCGCCCGCATTGCCAATGGGTCGGTGGCCAAACAGATCGCCCGGCTGCGCTTGCCGACCGTCGATCTGGTGGGCCGGCACGACCTCCAGGACGTTCCCGTCGTGATTAGCGATCACCATGCGATCTCGAAACTGGCCGCCGATCATCTTCTGGGGCGAGGATTGAACCATTTTGCGTTCTGCGGCTACGCCGGCGTGCATTACAGCGAGCGGCGATTGAAGAGTTTCGTCGAATACCTCGGCAAGCTCGGCCATACCGTTCGCACCTACACGGGCCGGCGGATCCATCGCAATTTCGATGTATCGGTCGTTGACATCGACCGTGACAGCCCGGCGCGGACCGGCGATCTGGCCATGTGGTTGAAATCGTTGCCGAAGCCCGTCGGGCTGATGGTCGGCGGCGATTATCGAGGGCACCAAGTTTTGAATTTGTGTGCCGAATGCGGGATCATCGTGCCCGACGAGGTGGCCGTGATCGGCGTCGACAACGACGAAGTCCTTTGCGACCTCTGCGACCCGCCGTTGACCAGCATCGCGCTCAACTCGCGCAAAATCGGCTACGAGGCCGCGGCCATCCTGGATCGCATGATGAAAGGCGGCCGACCGCCCAAGCGCACGGTGCTCGTGCCGCCATTGGGAGTCGTGATGCGCCGTTCGACCGACATGCTGTCCTTGCCCGACGCCGACCTGGCGGCAGCCGTCCGATTCATCCGCGAGCGCGCTTGCGAAGGCATCGGAGTGGAAGACGTCGTGCGCCACGTGAACGTCTCGCGCAGCACGCTCAAGCGGCGTTTCTCGGCCTGCCTGCACCGTTCGCCGATGGACGAGATTCATCGCATTCGCATCGAACGGGTCAAGCAGCTTCTCGGTTCGTCGAGACTTCCCCTGGCGCAAATTGCCGAACGAACCGGCTTTCAATGCGTCGAATCGATGTGCAAACTTTTCAAGCAACGGACCGGAATCACGCCCGGCCGGTTCCGCAAAACGTGGACCGATTAGCGTTTTGCGCCTTTTCTTCCGCATGAGCCAAACCGCCATGCTATTTGACCCATTCGTCCATTGACGCCAATTGGTCAAGGGCGGATATTGGGCTGTAGCAAGATCGCGCCGTCGTTTGCGAGCGATCTTGGCCAGACTGGTGAAGGCCTGAGGCAACATCGCGAGAGGAGCTATTAGGTGAATCGCAGATATAAAGTTGTAGTGACCGATTTGATTGCGGACGATCTGACGCCGGAGAAGTCGGTTCTCGGCGATATCGCCGACGTCACGGCGCTCGACAGTCACGATGAGGACGATCTGGTCGGTCGGATCGAAGACGTCGACGCGATGGTCGTTTATCATACGATTCGCGTGACGGGCAAGACGATCGAACGTCTTCGGCAATGCAAAGCGATCGTCCGCGGCGGCGTCGGCTACGACAACATCGACTACAACTTCGCGAATCGTCACGGCATCCCGGTGGCCAACGTGCCCGACTATGGGACGGAAGAGGTCGCCGATTCCGCAATGGGGTTTCTGTTGGCGTTGACGCGCGGGATCGCCCAGATCAATTCGATGGCGATGGCCGGCGCCGAGCCTTGGTCGTATATCCATGCCGTGCCGCTGCACCGGCTGCGCGGCCGCGTGTTGGGCATCATTGGGTTAGGACGCATTGGCACGGCGATGGCCGTCCGAGCGAAGACGTTGGGCATGGACGTCGTCTTCTACGATCCCTACAAGACCAACGGCTACGACAAGTCGCTGGGCATTCGCCGCGAAGAATCGCTCGACGCGCTGTTGGCTCAAAGCCAGGTGCTCAGCTTGCACTGTGCTTCGACCCCTGAAACGTTTCACATGATCGATCGCGCTGCGTTGGCAAAGCTGCCAACCGGGGCCTATCTGGTCAACACGGCGCGCGGCGCGATCGTCGACACGAAGGTGATTCCCGAAGCCATCGCTTCCGGTCAATTGGCGGGGGCCGGCATCGACGTGCTTGAGGAAGAGCCGCCGTCGCCGGATCATCCGCTGATCAAGGCATGGCGCGACCCGAACCATCCGGCCCATCATCGATTGATTCTCAATCCCCATTCGGCGTTCTACTCGGAGGAAGGTTCGGTCGAGATGCGGAAGAAAGGCGCGGATGCCTGCCGCCGAGCGATTCTCGGCCAACCGATCCCCAACCTTGTTCCCTAATATAAGCGTTATTGAGATATCGATATGGCAAGGTTTTCGAGAATCGACGTTTTCACAGCAATGGCCGAAACCGGCTTGGTCCCGGTCTTCTATAGCCCCGACCTCGAAGTGGCCAAAAACGTCGCGCGAGCCTGCATGGAGGGTGGGTGCCGACTGTTGGAGTTCACCAATCGCGGCGATCACGCCTGGGAGGTGTTTGCCGAACTCGAAAAATACTGCGCTCGCGAACTGCCGGCGATGATGGTCGGCGTCGGCTCGATCATCGACCCCGGCACGGCATCGCTATATATCAACTGTGGCGCGGCCTTCGTCGTTGGGCCGGTGCTGAATGCGGATGCCGCCCGGGCGTGCAACCGCCGCAAGATTCCCTATATACCCGGCTGCGGCAGCGCGTCGGAAATCTCATCGGCCGAGGAACTGGGCTGCGAAATCGTCAAGGTTTTCCCCGGCGATAAGGTCGGCGGTCCCGGCTTCGTCAAGGCCGTTCGTGGGCCGTGCCCCTGGACGTCGATCATGCCGACCGGCGGCGTCGAAAACACGCGCGAATCGCTTCAAGGCTGGTTCGCCGCCGGCGTGACGTGCGTCGGAATGGGTTCGAACCTCATACGCCGTGACCTGCTCGATCATGGCGACTACGCGGCCATCGCCAACAACGTTCGCGAAACGCTTGGCCTGATCAACGATGTTCGTCGCGAAAGCGGACGAAATCGCTGACGCTCGCAACGATGTCGCGTGAAATCATCGGCTATTTGTCTGATGAATAGCGATTTGTGCGGGTACGGTTGCATCCGATCATCTGTTTGATATAATATACAACCGTTTCGGAAATGCCTGGCCGTTCATGCGCGAAGTTGCGACGCCTCCATTTCATTTTCCCGCCCACCCATGACTTCCTGCCAATCTGAGAAGGAGCCCCGATGAGATATCCGAGATCGTTAACATGCTTATTGGCGACGATTTTGCTTCCATTGGCGTCGGTTCGATGCGCCACGGCCGAAGAAGGGAACGACCGCATTCTCCTCGACAAGGCCGCCGTGGTCGTGGATGCCGCCGATCCGTCCTATGTGCAGTATGCGATCGAAGAATTGGCCGGGTACCTGAAGGACGCGGCGGGAATTGACCTGCCCGTCGCGGCGACGGTCGATTCAGCGAGACCCGTCCAGATTCTCGTCGGCACGGAAGCGGTCAAAAAGGCGTTCCCGGCAAAAATTCCCGACGGCAACCTCGGCGACGAGGCCTATCGGTTGGCGATTGCAGAGAAGGACGGTCGGCAATATGTTATCGCGACGGGATCGAGCCCGCGCGGCACGAAACTCGCCTTGGCCGCGTTGATGAAAGCCATCCAGTTCGACGGCAACTCGGTTTTCTTGCCCAGTTCGCTCGACATCTCCAACAAACCCATCTTCAAAATCCGCGGCATGCACCTGAACGGCTGGGCGATCGGCTATCCCTACACGTTCCGCAGTTGGACCGAGCAGGATTGGTATCGCTATCTCGACATCCTTGCCTATCAGGGCGTCAATCTGTTCTACCTCTGGCCGTTCATCGAGATCATGCCGGTGCCGCTGTCGCCGGAAGACCAGGCCTACCTGGAAGAGTGCCGGCGAGTGGTCGACTATGCCCAAAAGAAACACGGCATGGAAGTCTGGATCATGCAATGCACGAACCGAGTCGCCCAGGACCGTTGCGGCGTGGCCGATCCTCGGTTGCGACCCTACTGGCGACCGAGCCAAAAAGATCTCAACCCGGGCAAGCCCGAGGATTTCCAGGCGATTCTTGCTTCGCGTGAGGCGATGTATCGCATCATTGACAATGCCGACGGCATCTGCAACATCGACTCCGACCCGGGCTTCTGTCCCGGCAGTCCGGTGAGCGACTACGTCAACGTGTTGCAGGCGTGCCGCAAACTGATCGATCGCTACAACCTCCACGGCAAGGACACGAAACTGATCAACTGGATGCTCTGGGGTTGGGGTAATCCTGGTGTCGGACAGACCGAGGGACTTGCCGAACTCGAACTGAACACGATTCAAGCCCTGAAGCAAGGACTGCCCGAGCCGCTTTGGCTCATCTCCGGCCAGTTTCCCGAGTATCTCCCGATGTGCCGCAACGAAGGCTTTGTCGAAAAGACGGTCTTGCTGCCGTATGGCACGATCGAGTTCGAGCCGGCCTACCCACACACGGGCGTGAAGATCGACGCGATTCGCGGAACGCTCAACAGCGGCGACGCCCGATCGCCGGACATCGCCGGGATCATGGGCAATGTGCAGACGCCGTTGATTCAGTTCCCCAATCTGTACTACTTCACCTCCGCCTGTTGCGATCGCGCGTATCTCGATCGGTCGGAACGCGACGTGATGCTCGAACTGGCCGGGCATCTCTATCCCGAGCAGAAGGAACTGATTGCCGACAGTTTCCTGGCGCTAAACGAATCGGATCCGGCGAAGGTTTCCGCGTTGGCCGACCGGCTCGACCAGGTGGTTCGCGAAAATCAGCTTGGCCGCCCCGGTCTGATCGGCCGAAAACTGTTTCCGGACGATCGCATCGTGGCGCAAAGCGTCGTGATGCAGCTCCGCTTGCGTGCCGCCCAAGAAAGGATGATGCAATCGATCACTCCGACGACCTCGCAGGCCGATTGCGCGAAGCTGTTGGGCGATTATTTCGACGCCTTCCTGACCTGGGACGAGGCGAACGGCTGGCACGCGCTTTGGGGTTGGTCGGCATGGCCGCTCGGGGACTTCGGTCCGCCGACCGCGCTGGCCCAAAAGGTCCGCCCAGTTCTCGCGACCGATGCCGCCGTCGACGCTTGCCTCGAAGAGGTCGCCCGGCAGGTGTCGGCCAACCACGACGCCGCAATTGTCGAGGAAGGCTGCATTGCACCGTTGCGCAACGCCGTCAAATCGATCCCGGCGCCGGCGAAATAGTAACGTCACAACCAGAAAGGGATAAATCGTATGTCGGACTACTCGATCAAGGGATACACATGGAAGTGTGCCGACGGCGCGGCGACGGCCGACGTTTGGAAGAACAGCCCCGAGGCCGAGGCTGCATTGAACCCGGTGATGCAAAAACTCCGGGAACTCGAGAAGTTGACGTCCTACAAAGGAAATCTCTTCAAGCCGGCGTTCAGCTACAATTTTCCCGGCTATCCGCGCCACCATCCGATCAATCTGGCCGCGTTCCCGCAGCGAACCGTCGATTTCGACATGCACTCGATCGAGCCGGGCTACGGTTTTCCGATCCATGTTCATGACTATGCCGACGAGAACTACCTGGTCATCGGCGGCAACGGCCGTGTGGTCGTCGAGGATGAAGTTCTGGACGCGAGTCAGCACGACGTTTTTTACATTCCGCCGGGCAAGTGGCATTGCGCCTTCAATCCGGCCGAAAACACCGAGGTGTTCCACCTGTTCATCTTGCAGGCGCCGCGCGTCAGCGACGAGCTGAACGAGTTGGGCTACGTCGAGA
>JAEWUR010000607.1 GCA_023397045.1 Planctomycetota bacterium | reverse complement strand
AACAAGATCGGCGCGGACCTGGAAGGCCGCCATGGTTGCCATCGACGCAACCGCCGCCATCAGAACGCTGTTTCGGAGGGTGTTCATGAGTGCTCCTTGGGACTTAGTCCCGGTATAACGAGAATGGGTTGAGAGAGACGAATCGAGTTGTTGCCCGTCGCATCCGGCAGAGGGCCATCGCGGCAATCGCGGCCCCGGAAAGACCGAGCGACGGCGGTTCGGGTATGGCGAACGCCTGAATCTCGGCGATCCGGAGGCCGTAGGGCGAGCCCAACAGATCGGCGCCGCCGAACTGGAAGAGCAAGCTTGCCACGCCCTGCGGAACGTTAACGTCGATGTCGACGTAGCCGTCGGCGTTGAACAGCAGAGACGAGACGTCCGCCATCGTGAACTCGTATGCGTCGGGGACCAAGGAGGCCGTGTCGGCGGCGGAACCCTTGATCGTGACGCGGGCCGGTATGCGATTGAAGTCCCAAACGTCCTGCCAGATGCGAATCCGATTGACCTGGCCCGACAAACCATGGACGGCAAGACGCATGTCGGCGTCGTCACCTCCGTCGCCGCCGCCGCTGAACACGTGTTCGCTCTCCGATCCATCAACGACGTTGGACGGATCGAATCCAGGCAGCGCGCTCGATGCGACCACCGGCTTGTTGCTTAGCAGATTGACACCGCCTAACCGCCGTGCAACGTCTTGCGGCAGCGGCGTCGGTTCGATGGGACCGAGGGCCTGAATCCCATCATACCAGATCTGCGCCATACGATCATAGCCGATCGGCGACGGGTGATTGATTCCATTGGAGTAGAGTTCCGGATCGATCTGACCGTCGGTCAGCAGCGCGGCGTACTGATCAACCGTGCTCACGAGCTTTCCTTGGCTCTGATACGAGGGAACCAGAGTATTCTTAATGTAATTGTTGTAGTGAATGAGCGACGGAGTATACGTCGAATATGGAATGGTCTGGGCAACGATCAGATGGGCCGTTGGTTTTGCGTTGACGACCATTCGGACCAGGGAATCAAGGCGATTCTCGGCGTTGACCGGATTGTTGGGATCGCCCGGTCCCAAATCGTTGATGCCGATCATCAGGAGGATGAGGTCGGGGTTGTCCGTTTCGATCCAGTTGCGGATATTCGTGGCGATGAAGTTGATTCCCTCGCCACCGTAGCCGTTGTGATAGTCCTGATTGACTCCGGCGAGATCAAAAACGGCGGGCCCGGGCGCAATGTGCTGTGGCGAGCCGCCGACGAATTGGAACGGAGCGTAACCGGCGATCGTCAATCGCGTGTACAGGCCTGCGCGATACCCGTATTCGAACGGGACTTCCGGCTGACCCGGCAGATTGGTAGCGCCAACGGTGATGGAATCGCCCACGGGCATGATGCGAACCAGATCGGCATGGGCCGCCGAGGCGACGAGGACGGATATCCCCGCAATCGCGCTGAACATCGCCATTCTCTTCGCCACACGCATCGTTCTCTCCCATGTTGCGAGCCAAAAGTCGTTATGGTTTTCCCAGAGTGTACAGTTCGCGGATTTCCCCGATCGTCATGGCACGGCCAAAGAGCACCAGCTCGTCCATCCGCCCGCGGAAACTGCGATCGGCCCAGCCGGCTCGGTGGTGGCAAATTCCGATCGTTGCGTCGCCGACGAGCACCGAAAAATCCACGGGAATCTCGTGACGTTGAATCGGCTCACCGTCCAGGTAGAGCGTCAGATGGCGTTGTGACGGGTCGGCCACGACCGCCAGATGTCGCCAACGGTTCCGATTCCATGTGTTCCACCGTAACACGGGCGGTGAGGCAAACGACTGCTGTTTCGTTTGCAGAACAATCGCTCCGTTGCGGCTGACGTGCCATTGGATGCCCTCGGCGCGATTCCAATCCAGCGAGGTCAGAAGGGATGCCTCGGGGAAACGATCGTCGACAAAGACCACGGTGACCCACGCGGCGAGCGTCATTTGGGTCAGGCGATTGGGGATTTGGAGCTTCACTCGCGGATTGACGCCGTCAAATCGCAACGCCGACCGATCGGGCGTTCGCCCACAGTCCCACCAACCCGCCGATGGCGGCTCCACGGCATCCTCGGCCGTGGCAAATGCCTGAATTTCGGTGATTCGGATGCCCGCCGGCTTCTCCCAATCGTCGGGATAGTATTCCGTCTGATCGCCGAAATCAAAAAGGAGGCTTCGCGTGTCGGCAAGCGCGTCGACGGAGATGTCGGCGTACCCTTTCGCATCGAACGTGAGCGGTACGGCGGCTGCCAGCGTCGTTTCGTAGTCCCGTGCGTCGAGCGACGAACGATCGGTCGTGGATCCGCGGATCGTCAACTGGCGAGCCGTGCGATCCTCTCCACGCCAAACGCGGATGACTGCGATTGGCCCGTGCAACCCGTGGATCGCCAGCCGTTGCGGCCCGAAACCATCGGAAAAGGCGAACTGGGCCTCGGTGGCGTCGGTAAGGTGGTTCATCGAGAGCGTGGGGTCGCCCGACTGCATGCTGGAACATACGACCGCCTTATTCTCGAACACGTTGACGCCCGAACGGGTCGCCAACATGGCGGTGAACGGCTTCTCGATTTCAATCGAGCCATTCGGCGCGACGGTGGCGGAAGGCCCCACGGCCTGCAAAACGTCCGACGATCCTTCGCGCCGTTGGAAGTCGTAGTACGCGACGAGTGCCGGATCTTGGCGCAGTCGGTCACCGTAAGCCTGCCAACGGCGCAGCGATTTGCGTTCCTTTGCGTTGGCGATCTTCCGCAGCTGTTCGGAACGGACAAAACGGGTTGCATCGACCGTCGCGGGACGAATCGCCGGCGTAGCGCCGCCGTCGGCAGACCCTACGCACACGGTTTCGTTCTCGTGTAGTATTTGCCAGTCGCCTGGGACGTTCACGTCGGCCGACGACGCCTGCACTTTGACGCTCCCCCGGAAAACGTGCGGCGTCGTATTGCCCTGCGCGTCGACCTCGACGCCGAACTCCGTGCCCAGGTCGGTGATGACGGC
>JAEWUR010000606.1 GCA_023397045.1 Planctomycetota bacterium | reverse complement strand
GTGCCAATCGGCGGCGGGGTTTTCGTTCTGGATGAGCGATCAAATCGCCGCCGGGGCCATTTCTCAATCGTACTCGGGCTTCGTCGGCCCGCTGGTGCTTGGCAGCCTGATCAGCTTCATTGCGTTTTTCGCGTTCTCCAACGGGGCGGTTATCTGGGTGTACATCAGCGAGATCTTTCCCAACCGCGTCCGCGCCCGAGGTCAAGCGCTGGGCAGCTTCACGCATTGGTTCTGGTGCGCGTTGATCAACTTCAGCTTCCCGGCCATCGTGGCCAACGTGTCGAAGAGCGCCCCGTTCGCGTTTTTCGCGTCGATGATGGTGCTGCAACTCGTGCTGGTCTACAAATACATGCCTGAGACGAAGGGCGTCTCGCTCGAAGAGATGCAGCGTCACCTCGGCATCGAATGATGACGTGTCTCCCCTCTCCGTTGAAAAGAGGGGCTGGGGACATCTATCTCCCCTCTCCCTTTGGGCGAGGGGGCGGGGGTGAGGGCGCGATGGCGGCGCTCCGCGTGTTGGCCCTCAGCCAATCCCTTTCAATTCGCTTTCTCAAACATCAGCCGTAACGTCGCCATGCCTGAACCCGCGCTGCGGAGCGACACCGAAACCGTCGCGCCCTCCGCCGTCGCACTGACAACGTTCGCTTCTTCGGCCGTGGCCTTCTCGAACACGTAGGATGGCGGAACGGAGAACGTCGCGGTCAGCAGGTCGTTCTCGACCATGTCGAATGTGTTGGTCAACTCGTTCTTGCCGCCGTTCCACGTTGAATCGAGCAGTTCGACGCCGCCTTGCGAGACATGCCGGTTGGTCGAAAGGAACTGCGGCCGGTCTTGTCGGGCGTGAATCGCCAGCAGTATGTTGGATCGCGGTGCGAGGTCGGCCTCGAAACCTTCCTTCCGCGAACCGAGGAATTTCTGGTTCCAGAAGTCGTATACGAGATAATCCCGGTCAGGGTCGAGTCCCAGTTGGCCGAACTGGAAGCCCAACTTGGCCGGCTTATCGCTCCAGTTGAACAGCGACACGACGTCCCAACTTCCGAACGGACGACGGACCTTCAAATCCCAAACGGGCCTCAGATCGTCCAACGGGGCAAGGTCCATCGGATGCACGTCGCACACCGGCAACGTCTGCTGTAGCAATCGCATCCGCTCGGGCGCGAGTTCGCCCAGCTTGTCGCCGAAAAAAGTCAGTTGGCCGGGCAATGCCACGATGGTCGTTGCCACGCGGGCTGCATCGAGCGAGGCATACGGGCCCACCATTAACGTGTCGGGATCGGTGTACCAGAGAATATTGTTGACGAAGATCTGGCTTTGCGTCGCCACGGCCTGCCGCTCGTAAGACGACCAATCGGGCGGGTTCGGGAAGTGGACGACATCACCACCGGTTCGCGACGCATCGCAGTAGGCCACCTCCGAGCCGGTGTAATGCCCTTGGCAAGCCAACAGCACCCGGTCGGGACCGATGCCGCGCCGTATCGCCTCGATCCAAGGTCCGAACGGATTGTCGCAAGGCTGCTGGAACGCGGCCCGCACCTCGGGCCGCTCAAAAAAATGGGCCGAAAGCGACGGTCCACGGCCCGACATGCCGTCGGTCTTGAAGAACTCATATCCCCAATCCTGCGATATGACGCGATGCGTCTCTTCGGTGAACTTCCGCACCGCCGGCAGCGACGGATCGAGCAGGTACCGACCGCTCCAATTCTGCATCGGCCGTCCCTCGGCGTCGTGGAGGAACCAATCGCGATGCTCCTGATAGAACGTCTCGTCGCCGGTGCCGAACGAAACGGTCCAAATGCCCGGTCGAAGCCCTAATGCGCGGATCTGGTCGGCCATCCACTTCATCCCATGCGGAAACTCCTCGGTCGAGGCCTTCAGCGTGAGATTGTGGAAATCGCACACCGGCAATTCGGGCGACTTCTCCTGCCACGACTCGATCGACCAGAACTCCAGGCCGTAGGGCTTCAAGAATTTCGCTCCAACGCGAGCTTCCGCCAGGTTGTCGTCCTCGGTCGCCGGATCGAAGTAGATATTCCACGCCATCCAACCGGTCGGCGGCTTGGGACATCGCTTCCGATCGATCCGACGATAGAAGGGCACGTAGCGTTCGCGATAATAGTCCGGCAGCACGTCGATCGTGACCGCCGACGCGTTCGGTTTCGAGATGGCAGCGGTCAGATCGGCCTGAAACCGCATCGCGCCGTTCGATTCGCTGGTCGTAATGGCGACGTTTTCGCCGCCGAATTGCACCAGAAGATCGCGATCCGCGTCGAAGAGCGAATCGTTCAGCCGGCTGTCGGCCGGGCCCGAGGCCATCTGCACCACCGGACTATCGTCGTCAAAACGAGTCCGGCAAGCGAACGCCTGCGCTCCAAATTCGATCGTTGGCGCGAAGCAGAACACTCCTCGATACGTATGCGGCGGGCGATGCACGACGGCCAAGGTCAGCCGTCCCGCGTCGGCGCGTATCGCGACATAACCCTGCGCATCGTTGTTCGTGTCGACCAGTGCGAGGCGCCGCTCGGCCGTGTCGCGCGATCGTTGAACCGACCATTCGGCCTCCTTGCCCTCTTCCGACGCACGGAACGTCACAGGTCCCGCCAACGTCGTGCCCGAGGGCTTGTGCCGACATTCGAGGACGGAATCTTTCGAGTCGAAAGTCACCCGCCAGCCGTCGGCCGCGTCCAGCAGAACGGCGACCGCGTCCGATTCGGCGCAATGGACCGCGCTCGGGATCGAGAGAACCATCATGCTCATGGCGCACGCGGAAATGAGGGCACGTCTCATGGGGTTCACCTAGGAATGGTCGAGAGTTGGGGGGGGAGTGGCAAAAGAAACCAACCCTATTTTGACCGATTCTCCCGCGTCTGTCACCCCAACATGCAAGAATTCTCAAGAATATGACGCGATATCTCAAACGGCATGCAATCGTCTACGCTATTTCGTCCGCCACGCCCAACGGTGCTCGACGTCGAACGTCGACGGCCGATCGGCCACACGAGAATTGCCGGCCGGAACCATCTGCGTCCCGAGGCGGACGTGTTATTGAGGTCTAGGTTGCTAATGAACCATTCCGCGGTGGGAACGGCAGCAAAAATCGGCCGGTACGGCCGTATTTTGCGGCAGCATTCGGACCATTGACTACCTCGGAATCAATAGGTCATCGTGGCTCATGGTCCAGGAGCCAGCGACCATTGATGACTTTTTCCACCAGGTCCAACGGGACGTAGTAATAGTGATTCGACGGTTCGAAGCCGATTTTCGAGTCTTCCTGCGTCAGAACGAACAATCGTCGCGCGAGATCGATCTCCGACTGCACGCAGCGGCGGATGGTCTCGGAATGTTGAGACCGTTGTTCAACGGAAAGAGGGTTTGAGGAATCGGCCAGTGCATCTCGGGCAAGAATGAAACCGGCCTGATTGGCGACGGACTGAAAATGAATCGCGGCGGCTTCGGCATAGCGAAGCTCGGCTTGTGCCTCGTCACGGCGATCGGGCGGCGCGGCATCGACCGCTTCTTTGAGGTGTGGAATGCCCGACCGCCAGCCCTCGGCAACCTTGGAGAACTGGCCAATGAACACCTCCGGCGGATAACTGACTCGCCATTGGTTCAGATCATCGTAGGGAATTCCAACCATCGTTGCCCGATACGAAGTCCTTTCACGGTAGAGCGGATTGGCCGGCCCCATCTGCGCCGGGCAGTGGTAGACCAGCCACACGTCAAACGGGTATTCCTGGAACGCGGTGCTGAAGGCCGTCCAGGCTTTGCGCGCGCTGGGGGCGCCTTGCGAACCAAATTGTTCAACGGCGATTGCATCCAAAACGCTGTCGATTGCCGGCGTCGGCTTTTTCGTGAACCGTGCCGCTATCTCGAGATTGGGCGATGGATAGCCGCCCAAGGTCCAACTAAGCATCATTCCATCCACATTCGCCGAAGCCAGATTTTGACAATGCCGTGCCACAAGGTCCATCACGGGCAGGTAGGGCAACGATGACAGTTCCCAGGTGTTGTTTAATTGCACCTTGGCGACCGTTTTCAGCCCGCACTTCTTGGCAAGTTCCCATTCCCGCAAGGCGCGATCGCTTGGCCCGACGCCGGAGAGTGCGTACTCGTTGATGATCTGGTTAATCCCGCCGCGGTTGATGGGCAACCCCCATTCGCTGACGGACATCAACCACACGGACTTGGGCAACTTCTCGACAATGGCCATCGCGTTCCCCCAGCCGTGCCAATTCCAGTCCCAAGCGATGACTTTGGCGTCGCGGTTTCCATCATGAACGCCTTGTTCAATCATGCCGTTGACGTCGGCGAGGATTTCTTCGAAGCTGCGATCCTTGCACTGCGGGCAGGCCGTCCATCCTCCGTGCGATGCACAGTTGGTGAGGTTTTCGGCGGCGCTGATCGAAAAAACGCCACCCAGGTCTGGCACCGTTCGAAAAACGTGTGCCAGCGCATCGTGCATCCATCGTCGGACCTCCGGGTGCGACGTGCAGAGTGCGGCGAAACCGTCTTCCCGAACGCCGGCCATTTCGGCACGGCCGTGGGCTTCGAAAAACGCATCCGGCATCGCACGAGGCTCGTTCATGTACAAATAGATGCGGATGCCGTATTTCTTCGCTCGCTCGACCAGCTTCTGAAGGTTGGCCAGACGCTCCTCGCATCCAACGCCGAATTCGGGAAATGTCGGTCCGCCCGGCGCCATGTCGCGAAGAACCACGTGCAGCCATACGCCATTGATGCCCAGCCCGGCAAGCCGTTGCAACAGTCCCTCAGGATACGGGTCCAATTCCGGATTGGAGAGCGGATCCCCGTAGACCGCGCAATAGGAATAGATGAATCGTAAGGATAGCGATTGGTCGGCCTCGTCTCCAATAGTCTCAATCGGGCGATAGTCACTTGCCGGCACACGAAGTTGTTCGACGAAAGCAAATCGCGGTTCCCCGGATTGCCGCAACGCGTCTCCAATTTCTTCCTGCACCAGTTGTTTGATTTCCGCCGCTCGCGCCTGCGCCGACGCATCCGGCTCGGAATAATGTAAAGGTTTGCACTTCGGCTTCAGATTCCCGAGTTTGATCCAAAGGAAATCGTCCTCGCGCAATGCGATCGCCAACCGTTCCGGAGTCCAGTCGAGCAATTGCAGAAGCTGGTCGTAAGGCAGCAGGTGCCAATTGCGCCGTATGAGCGTGATATAGCCGCGGGTTTTCATCAACGGCGGGACCGTCGCTGCCGGAGGGAGCCCCATCGACTCGGCAATTGCGGTGACCTTCTCGGGCGACGTTTCCAAGATGGCGGCTATTTCTTCCGGCGCGACAAGGCTCCAGTTCCGCCAGATGAACTCGTACATGCGATTGGGGAAGTAGGGTGCCGATAGCGCCTCGGGCGCACTTCCCTCGGGCAAGGTAAAATCGGCGGCACGACTATTGCCGGGCCATGCCAAAAGGGCCATGCCCGTTGCGGCAATCCACAGTCGACTCAGCCTCATGGTTGTTGCTCCCATTCGTTGCGCGAAGTCCTTCTGGCGCCGCAACCCACGTAGGGTCCGCCCCGCGGACCAAATGCGGTTTTTTCAGTTATTCGTGATCCGCGAGGCGGACCCTACGTGCTTTCCCGACACCCAATATTGGGTCTCAGAAAAGAAATGCGGGGAGGCCGACCAACGGGAGGCCGGTGAACAGGAGTTTTCGGCCATGAACCACCCGACATTATTTACCTGAGTATCAATAAACTATTTCAACTTCTCGGCGAGTTGCCCCTGGCATTCATTCAGGATCTGTTGACAGCAAAACACCTTTTCCACCAGATCCAAGGGCAAGTAGAAATACTGGCTTGCGGCCTCGTAGCCAACGCACGAATTGTCCCGTGCCAAGGTATACATCTCGACCGACACGGACATTTCGTCGCGAACGATCCGTCGCAGTTCGATCAGATGTTGGCGGCGCTGCTCAGGCGGCAAAGGAGAAGTCGCGTTGGCCAGCGCATCGCGAGTCAACACGAACCGAGTCTGGTTGGCCACGCTGCGGAAGTACAGTTCAGCGGCCCGGGCAAACAGTAGTTCGGCCTCCGCGTCCGCTCGATTTTCGGGCGCAGTCCGTTCGACGGCCATGCGCAGCGGCGAGAGCCCCTGCTTCCAGCCTGAGGCGACCTTCTCCATCTGGCTCGCGAAGACTTCCGGTGGATAGGGTCCTCGCCAACTCGTCAAGTCATCGAAGGGGAATCCGACCATCGTCGCGTGCAAGCCGGTCGGTCGGCGGTAGAGCAGATTGGCCGGTCCAAGCTGCACCGGCGCGAGATACAAGACCGATTGATGCAAAGGATACTCGCCGAACGCGGTGCTGAAAGTGGTCCAGGCCTTCCTTGCATAGGGCGCTCCCTCGGTACCAAAACGTTTTTGGGCTACTTTGTCCAAGACGGCTGCCGCGGTTGGCATCGGCTTCTGCGCGAAGCAGTCGGCGACTTCCAGATTGGGCGAAGGATACCCGCCCAAGGTCCAGTTGAGCATCATCCCGTCGACGCCGATCGACGCGAGGTTGCTGCAATGCTCCGCCACGAGGTCCATCACCGGCAAATACGGCAGCGATGCAAGCTCCCAGGACGTGTTTATCTGGACCTTGGCGGCCACCTGAAGCCCGTTTTCGCCGGCCACCTTCCAGTGATCGAGGGCGCGAGGGCCGGGGCCTACGGCAGAAAGCGAGTATTCGCTTAGCGTCGTCGAAACGCCTCCTCGCTGCAACGGCTTCGACCATTCGCTGACCGACAACAGCGACACGTCCTTGGGCAGCCGGGCAATAATGTCTCCGGCCGAGTCGGGCCAACCCCAATCCCAAACGATCATTTTGGCCTTCGGATTGCCGCGGCGCATGCCCTCCTCGATTACGGTGTTCACTTCCGTGATGAGATCGGCGACGCTTCGGTCCTTGCATCGAGGACAGCCGGCCTTGTTCCCGTGCGAGGCACAGTTGGTGAGATTCTCCGAGGCGCTGATCGTCAGCGCGCCGGCCAGATCCGGCACTTCGCGGAAGACATGCGCCATCGCATCGCCCATCCATTGCCGGACGGCAGGTTGCGAGGTACACAGGGCGGTCAATGCTGGCTCGCGGGCGCCGGCCATTTCAGGCCGGTTCTGGAAAAAGGCCTCCGGCATGGCACGCGGTTCGTTGAAGTAGAGATAGACGCCGATGCCGTATTTCTTCGCGCGTGCAACCAGCGTTCGGAGATTGGCGAGTCGCCGCTCATGGCCGGCTCCGAATTCGGGAAATGACTCGCCGCCCGGCGCGAACTGATGCAACACGCCGTACAGCCAGACGCCGTTGATGCCCAAGTCGGCGTAACGTTGGAGCAAGCCGTCGGGATAGATGCCGATGTCGGGGTCGAGCAGTGGATCGCCATAGATGCCTAGGTACGAGCAGATGATTCGCGGGCTGGGGATGGCCTCGGTTCGAGTGCGAACAGCGCCCGGCGAAGGATTCGGGGAGCTCAGCCGCTCCATGAAGGCGAATCGCGGTTCGCCTGGCTGGCGGATCTCGACGCCAAACTTGCGTTCGACCATGCGTTTGATTTCCGCCGCGCGTTGTTCCTGTTCGGCGGTCGGCGGTTCGTATCGCAGCGGCTCGGCCGCAGGCTTGCCCAGGCCGAGGATGGTCCAATTCGCCGACTCTTCGACCAGCAGAAAATGTTTCAGGTTATCCCAGCTTGTATCCAACAGAAGCGCCATTTGGTCTTCGGGCAGCAAATGCCAGTTGCGCCGGCATAGGGTCATCCAGAAGTAGCCTTGCATCTTCTGCTGCGGTGGAATGGAAATCGCCGGCGGCAGGCCCATCGACTCGGCAATGGCCGTGACGTTCTCAACCGAGGTGCCCAACACCTTCGCGATTTGCTCGACCTCGACCGCATGCCAATTGCGCCAGACAAAGGCGTGCATCCGGCTGGGGAAATGCTCGAACAGCGGCGATGCGGGCGGGTTTTCGGCCGACAGTGGGCTGACCGTGCTCGCGGCGCAACACGCAACGAGAAAAACGGCGAACATCCGCGTTCCGACGTTTCGATTCATGGCGTACACCTTCCCAAACAAGTAGCCAGTTCTGACATGAGTCCCGTAAACGGGACAGACTGAAAAACAGTCGATGCCTCCCGATTTGCACGGCGTAAAACGCCGTGCCTAATACCGCCTGCGGCGGACAAAGGCCGTAAACGGCCCTTCGTCGGACAAAACGCTTCGGTTGTCATCTTCCACCGCACGGCGCAAACATCCTGCCTAGGCCCGTTCTCGAAATACTCGTTCACGAGCATTGTCCGCCGAAGGCGGTATTAGGCCCGTGCTTTAGGTCGCCGCTCCTGTTCGTGTGTTCTTGCGGATTTGTCCTTGTCACGCCCGTTTAACGGGCGTCCTGCCATATCTTCGCCCTTCGTCGAGCATCGTCAGGTAGTTTTCCAGCGGCATGTAGTTGGGGATCGAGTTGCCGGAGCCAAGGACATAGCCGCCGCTCTCGTGGCACGCATCCAAAACGTCCCGAACGCGCTGGCGAATTTGAGCCGGCGTCGCGCGACAAAGGAAATCCACGTCCAGACCGCCGAGAATTCCGATCCGCCGCCCGTATTTTTTGAACGCCTCGGTCACGGGCATGATCGCATCCTCGAAGGAATGCTTGGCGTCGATACGGACCGTGGTAATCAGGTCTTCCATGAGCACGTTGACGTTGCCGCACGAGTGCAGGAAGTAGAGCTTCTCGTGTTGATGCGCGATTTCGGCCGACTTCGCATGCCAAGGCAACACCAATTCGTTGAGAATGTCCGGCGGCAAGAGCGTTTGCGAGCGGAAACCGAGGTCGTCGCTGTCCCAGATCACTCCGATGGACGAAAACTGGCACAGGAGCTTGGTGAATCCGACGCACAGCTCGCCGGCACGTTGCGCCACCGCGTCGACCAACGCCCTGTCGTCGTAGAGCTTCAAACAGAGGCTCTCGTAGCCAAAAAGCCCGAAAAGCCGCTCGAATACCTGATCGTTCCAACAGTAGGCCTTCATGTTGTCGGGCAGATTGCGGTCGAGCCACTCCAACGGCCGCGTGTCGACGTTTTCCAACCGCGGCCAGGGATACCGCTCGAAATCTTCCCACGAGCGGATCGGGCCGGCATGTTCCTCGATCCACGTCCGTTTTGTCGCGCCGGTATCCGACGATATCCAATCGATCGGAAACGCGAAGCCCGACAGCGTCACGGGAAAGATGTCGTAGCCGAGGAAACGATAGACCTCCATATCGCGTTTGGCTCGCTCGACAAGATCCGTTACGTCATATCGCCGACATGGCAGATCAAATCGCTCGGCCACGCGAACGATCACCTCCTCGTCAAGCAGAAGTTCGGCATAATGGACCCGATCGGGTTCACGCCGATGCAGGATACAACGAGAGAATTCCTCGAAGTCGGGTTCGATAGGCAGGTCAAGTAGCATTACTGTTCCGTCAGGCTCTTGGTTGAATATCTCGATGACGAATCGCCGTTGACTATCGAAGGAGCTTCAGTGGAATCTCATTCTCGCCCGGCTCGACGATAACGGGCTTTTCCAGCACACAACGCGGCGAGGGCGCCTGACCGGGAGAAAAAGGAAGATCCACGATAACGCGATTTGCGCCAACCACGGCGCCCGGGGACTTGAGTCCGCTGCGCGACGTTGTGAGCGTGTAGGAGCCGTCGCCTTGGATCGCGCCGACGGTGAATACCGACGGATCGCTTTCCGGCTCGAATGTAACCATGCCGCCGGTCACAGGCTCGTTGGCCGCGTTGGTCACCTTGCCGTGGACGGGAGACGTCTGCGGAAGCGGATCCGGGCGATAACCGCATCCAGCCACGCCCAGCAGCATCAGCACGCCTGCGGCGATCGATCGGTAATTACACGGAATCAACACACGGCAAAGTCGTTTATTCATGGTTGTTGGTTGTCAATAGTCTACGTATTTTCCATCCTGTGGATCGCACAACGCGGCCCAGATGTCGGCCGCCATGTGCCCGCCCAGGCAGCGGACGCTGCCATCGGCAATCCCAACGTTGATCCCGGCGGGATGCGGCGATTGCGGTCGCATCGGATCGCATCCGCCGGCCACATCGGGGCGAATCTGGTGCATCGGACACGCGGGCCACTTTCCGCCGGTCATTACGAATCCCCCAGGGTAGTTTCCGTAGCAGAACGTGGGTCGCCAGGCTTCATTCGGATCGGCCCAAAGATTCGCCCGCCAGTTGGGTTCGTCCATGTCGCCCGTGGCGATGGGATTGCAGGCGCCGTAGCGCTCGGCGAACAGGACGGTATTGCTGGTGCCATCGCGGATGTCGCCCAGTGCCGTGGTTCCTTCGGTGGTGTTGGCCACCGGCGAACCAAAGACATAGTAGTTTGCCCCGTAGTTGGAGTACGCCCAATCATCCGCGTCGGCAATACCGCCAATCGCGCATGCACCGTCTGCCGTCGGCATCTGCTCATCGGGACAAAGGTACGCGCCGATGGAATGCTTATAGAAGACCTTGCTTCCCAACACGGTGTTGATATCTCGATTGGCGGCGTCGTAAAGCCCCTGCTGTTCGACGAACGGGAGCATCCAGTAGAAAACCGTCGCGCCGATGTGGCCCTGGTAGGGACCAGGCACCTCGACCGGCCAGAACATATTCGGCTTGTAGGGGCTCATCTGAAGCTTGTTGACGCACAGAGGCGGAAGTCGGCCGTTCTTCTCGTCCAATCCATGCGCGGCCAACGTGATTTGCTTGACGTTGTTGGCGCACTGCAAGTTTCTCGCCGCCTCGCGCGCGGCCTGCACCGCCGGCAACAACAGCGCGATCAAGATGCCGATGATCGTAATGACCACAAGCAACTCAACGAGCGTAAACGCCTTCGCCGGTTTGGAGCAGAGCATTGCGGAAATGGGGTTTTTTCGAGTTTCCATTGTCTCATTCAATTCTAGTTCATGCCCAACTCATTTGCCATAACGCCAGACATAGCCCAGCAGTCCGACCAGTCCCACGGCCATGAGCATCAGAGCGGATGGTTCCGGGGCCGGTGTGATATCGTCGTAGCGGCTTAGCGCGTCAAAGGCCGAGCTTAGGTAAACCCGGCTGTTCGCCAGATCGAAGGACGTCGTGTTCTCCGTCAGGCCCGTGACTTGGAAATAACCGCCGCAGGCCGCCGTGTCCACAGCCAGGAGATCGGTAGCCACCAGGCTCAGCAGCCAGTCGGCGGCCGCCTGTGCCTTCGGCGTATACTCCTGGATTTCGGCCGGCGATAGAAACTCCGTATCGCGGTTCCAGAGGAACGTTTGCACGGCTGCGGCCGCCATCCCTCCCCACTTATCGTCTTGGGCACACATGCCCACGGCTCCATCCGGGAACTGGCAATTGTCGAATTGCCATTTCATCGATGCGACACATTTCTCCTTGATCTCCTGTTTCAACGCCGTGTCGTCAATCAGCGGATACAGTTCGGTGAGATACTGAATGGCGTTCTGTGCGCCGACTCCCCAGGCGACGGACGACGCGGGCGTGTTGGGATGGTGCTCCCAAAAGGTGTTGGATGTGCAGCCAACGGCCCAGCTTCCGAGCGTCGTCGACCAGGCGCCGTCGAATACGGAGGGCGTCATTTCAGTGACGAAAAAGGGCGCGAGCCCCTGCGCCGCTTGCAGGGTTGCGCCGTTGCCCGTCGTTCTGTAATAACCCAATAACCCTCTTCCAATCAGCGCGAGATCACACGTAAAGCCCACGTCCAAGCCATCGGTGCCCAGATAGCCGCAACGGAAGTAGCTGCCTTTGTCCCACCGGTAGCCCATCAATTCGTCGTAGGTGGTTGCCATTTGGGCGTCGTACTGGGTCGACTGGGGATTATATCGTTTGAAGTAAGCCCAGTTGTCCAGTTGGATGGCGGCCAATGCTGCCGTAACGATCGTGTTCTCCTGGCAATAGTAGGCGAAGGCCTGGTCCGCATAGGTCTTGTAGTTCTGATTTCCCGTGGCCGCGTATGCCTTATACATCTCGATCGAAGTCAAGGAAATCATGTACTCGTCAATCGCCGCGCCTTCCGGAGTCCAATTGGGCGTCCAAGCGCCGCTGGGGAGTTGATTCGCGACATACTGATCGGCCAGCCGCGAAAGCCCTTGGATGGCGGGCGATGTTGCCCAAGCCTGGCTTGCGTAGCATGCCGTCCATGCGAGCGCGGCGAATACGACCGTTTTGAATGCTGCTGTCGTGGAAAGCCGATCTCGGTAGCTGTGGAGTCGGGCGTGTGTTATCGTCATTTGCGTGATCCTTCAAGTGTGGCAGTCGTTTAGGGTGTGGCTAGGGTTCTCAGGTTCGCAAGGCATGGCTGGCGGATGGGGGTCGCGGCTCCCAGCCGCCAGCGCATTACGCTTTCGTTACTTTCGCTTCTGCCCAGCATAGGCCAGCAGTCCGACCAGTCCCACGGCCAGGAGTATCGAAGCCGGTGGTTCCGGGGCGGGCATGATGTCATCGTAGCGGCTCAAGGCTTCAAAGGACCAGCTAAGATAATAACGACTCATCGCGACGTCATACGAAGCCACGTTTTCTGACTGGCCCGTGATTTGGTAATATCCTCCGCAGTT
>JAEWUR010000591.1 GCA_023397045.1 Planctomycetota bacterium | reverse complement strand
AAAAAATGCTCAGCGTCAGGAAGTGGACCTTCCGTTGCCCGAGCGACCGGCTTTCCCGCCACGTCACACCCGGAACTTTGGAAAAGGAGTTTCTGCATGACATCGTTTTTGATGGCCGCCGTTGTGCATACCGCGATGTTCACCGTCGGCGTTGAGGCGACGCCGATCTCGAGCGAGAGCTATTCCGAGGCGCGAGAGACCGTCGACGAGACCGGCAAGCCGCTGGTCGTGATGGTCAGCACCGATTGGTGCCCGCCGTGTCAGACCATGAAAAAAACCGTGATGCCGCGCGTTCGCGACAATGGCACGCTCCGCAAAGTCGTGTTTGCGATGGTGAACCCGGATCGCGAAAGCGAGCTTGCCGAGAAATTGATCGGCGGCGGTCCGATTCCGCAGCTTCTGATGTTCCGCAAGAAGGGCGACGGCTGGGTCAAGAAGTCGTTGGTCGGCGGGCAAAGCGTCGAGAGCGTCGAGCAGTTCATCAATGACGGCGTCGCCGAAGCCGAGACCGGATCGACCTCGACGACAGACGATACGTCGGCGAAGGATCCCGAGAAGTCCGAGCCTGCGACCAATCCGAGCGAGGTCGCCCGCGACGATCGCGCGGCACGACACGGATAATCGCGTTTTGAATCACAACCGGTCCAGAACGCCTTTTCCCGTCCCGAGAAGGCGACGACGCCCCTTTGTTGTATAGTATTACATTGGGGCGTCTTTGTTTTGGGAGGGTGTCCATGCGGACATTTCTTGTGACCGGCGGGGCGGGATTCATTGGCTCGAACATCGTCGAGGCACTCGTCGATCGCGGTGATCGCGTCCGCGTGCTCGATAACCTTTCGACCGGGCGGCTGTCGAACCTCGACGCGCTGCGCGACCGCATCGAGTTCGTCGAAGGCGACGTGACGGATGCCGATTTGGTGCGGAGATGCGTTGAAGGCGTCGATTGCGTTTTCCATGAAGCGGCGTTGGCTTCGGTCCCGTTGAGCGTCGAGCGTCCGTTGGACAGCCACGGGGCCTGCGCGACCGGCGTTGTGACGGTACTCGATGCCGCGAGGCGTGCGGGCGTACGGCGCGTCGTTTATGCCGCCAGCAGCGCGGCTTACGGCAATCGCACGAACGACCGCAAGCGCGAGACCGACCTGCCCGATCCGCTTTCGCCCTATGCAGCCGCCAAACTGGCCGGCGAGCTCTATTGCCAAGCGTTCTGGTCGAGCTACGGACTCGAAACGGTGGCCATTCGATATTTCAACGTTTTTGGCCCGCGCCAGGACCCGAACAGTCAATACTCGGCCGTGATTCCGCTGTTCATCACGGCCATGCTCGAAGGCCGGCCGATCACGATCTACGGCGACGGGCTGCAATCACGCGATTTTTCGTTCGTCGCGAACGTGGTGCATGCGAATCTGTTGGCGGCCGATGCGCCGGGCGCCGCCGGACGAACGATCAACGCCGCCGACGGGCGATCGATCACACTCTTGACGCTGTTGGACCTGCTCAACCAATTCTTGGGCACGAACATCAAGCCCCGGTTCGAGCCGGCGCGACTGGGCGACGTTCGTCAGAGCGAAGCCGACATCTCGCTCGCCCGCGAGGTGCTAGGCTATGAGCCGCAGGTCGATTTCGAGAACGGCCTGCGCCGGTCGATCGACTACTACCGGCAGTGCATCGAGGGGTAGACGCCGCCAAGTGGTCTGTCCAGATCGTCGTTACTAATGCAGATTCGGTGCGACAGAATCGTAACCCGAAGCGTAAGCGAGCGACAGCCTCGCTTACGCTTCGGGTTACGATGTTCAGTCCATTCGTAAATTTGAATTGGACAGACCACTAGTCGACGAAATGGAATTCGGCCGAGCGGTAATCGTCGGCCATCACGACGTTGTGACCGGCCATCGAGCCGCCGTTTTGAGTCGACGCTTCCGCGAGCAGATTCATCGCTTCCGTCAGCAATTGGTCGCCGGTCGTTTTCTCAGGCGACTCAATGTCTTGTGATGTCTTCTCAACGTTGACGGTCCGGTCGACGAGATAGACCGGTCGGTTGCGCACCTGATCGTAGATTCGGATGACGTATTCGCCCAAGATGCTGATGCCCAGCGCGTTGAGCGCGCCGAAGAAGCTGCCGGTCAAGATATAGGACGTCCAGCCGGGGATGGCCAGGTTGGTGAACAGCTTGCAGAAGATCGAAAAGGCAGCCAGGCCCAGGAACACCAGGGCGGCCGTGATTCCGATCAGGTGAAAGATCGTCAGAGGGAAGGATGAAAAGGAGAACATCGCGGTCTTGGCCAATCGGAACAGGCCGAGGAGCGACACTCTCGGTTGTTTGTCGTATCGGGCGTTCCGTTCGACGACGATGCCGGTCTGCCGCAGGCCGACCCACGATCGAAGACCGGGGAAATAGCGATCGTGTTCGCCCATGGCGATGATCTGTTGAGCGACGCGGCGATCGACCAATCCGAAAATGCCCGCGTCGGCGGGAATTGGCACGGTGGCCACGGCCGACATCAATCGGTGAAACGCCGCGAAACAGGCCCGTTTCAGCAGGTTTTCTTTGCGTTGGGTTCGGATCGCGTAGACCACGTCGTAGCCAGATCGCCAGGCCGCCAAAAATCGCGGAATGGCCTCGGGAGCGTCTTGCAGGTCGGAGTCCATCAGTACGATTGCATCACCCCGGGCATACGTGAGTCCGGCCTGCACGGCGGCCTGGTGTCCGAAGTTGCGCGACAGGTGGAGGACGCGCACCCGATCGCTGGCGGTGGCCAGTTGGTCGAGCACCCGGGCGCTTTCGTCGCTCGAACCGTCGTTGACGAAGATCAACTCGTAGGACATGGGGCAATGCCCCAACACCGACGAGATCCGCGCTGCGAGGATCGGCAACACTTCCGCCTCGTTATAGACGGGCATCACGACGCTGATCAGCGTTTCCTCGCACGAAGGGCATCGACGAGCGTTGCGTTCGCTCATGACAGGTCATCCTTCCAAACATGCGGTTTGGGTGAATACACAAGTCCGATGAAACAGACGGTCAGCAGCGTCAAGCCCAGGCACGACGTCAGCCGTCCGGTCCGAAGGCTCGAAGGTTGGAAGCAAAACGTCACGCGATGGCGCCCGGCAGGGACCGTGCAGCCCATGAAATCGCCGTTGACGCGATAGATTTGGCTGGGCTGATCGTCAATGGCCACATGCCAACCGGGATGAATCGCCTCGGCCAACACCAGCAGTTGCGGATCGGGACATTCCACGTCGATAGCGATGGTGCCCGGCTGGTCGACGACGATCGAGGCCGTTCCGGGCGTCGATTCGGTGAATGCAAGCGGGACCTCGCACAGGGCCGTGGTGTCGGGACAGATTTTTGTAATGTCTTGCGCAGGTTCCGACGAGCTCACAGCTTTCGTCACGAGCCGCGCGCGAGGCAACGGGTTTGGCGCTTCAAGCCAGCGGTCGTCGCGTGGCACGAGTCCGGCGATTTTCTCGGTTATCGGATTTCTTTGGACCCAACGCACGCCGGCGACGCGCAACGCGGGCAGAAGGTGGTAGTCGAGTTGCCGCTTTGGTTCGAGACCGGCGTAGCCGTCGGCCCTTTGCCAGCCGCGCAGCGTCAACAGGTCGCCCATGCGAACGCCCGGCTGCTCGACGCTGAGCAGCGGGCCGACGACACGCCCCTCGGACGGATCAGCCGGCGGCGTTGAGGCCGAGGCCACATAATCGCCGAGGCGGTCGTAACGCGAAAAGACCGAATCGCTCAGTCCGTAGTATCCCAAGTCGACGGCCGTCAGCAGGATTAGCGCTGTCAACGCGAGGGCGTATCCGCGGGCGGTCAGCACGATCAAAACCGCTGCGGCCAGAAAAATAGCCGGTCCGGCGGCGATCGCGGGTAGTGTGCCGATGTACGGTTCGGTCCGCAACTTGAAGCCAACCACCGCGACCGCAACCGCGACGGCGGCCGTTATCCAGAGCGGATGAAAGTCGCGAGATCGGAGCCGCGGCAAAGCCATGAAGGGCTTACTTTCGTGGCGAGTTCGATCGAGTCGGGCTTGCCTGAAGCTACGGATGAGCAGGGCCAGTCCAATGGCCGCACAAATTGAGACGGCCAACTGGAACAACACGAGATACCGACACGGGAATCGAAAGCCGCCGATCACCGGCAACCAAGTTTGCAGTTGATAGATGTTCCCGTAATAGCCGAAACTCAGCCACAAAGCGACAACGGCGAAACCCAAAGCCGACCATGCCAGCGGTTTCATCAGTCCAAGTTCGCGGTGCCGGGCGATCATCCAGACCACAAGCAGCAATGGGACCGCGCCGACGTACATGCCGAACTCGTGCGTGTTGTCGCCCAACACGCGGCCGGCGAACATGTAGGGCGCGACCAGTTGCAGAACGTTCAACGGATGAAGCGACCCCCAAAAGGCAAAGCTTGAATCGGCCGAAAGCCGTGCGCTGTGCAGCCACGCATCGATGCTGGGCAAGAATTGGATGCCGCCGATCAGCAGGCCGATGCCCAGGGCGATGAACACGCCGGGCCACGTCGACGCGGCGCAGCCAATGCAGTCGTGGCAGTTCGCGTTCGACGTGCAGCCGGTGCGCGGCGTCTTGCGATAAACGACCATCAGAAACGTCGCGTAGGCAATCTCGGCCACCAACGAGAACCACGCATATTGCGGATAGCCGAGCAATATTTGCGAACCGGTCAGCATCGCGATCAAGACCAAGGCCATCGCGACGCGCCGCCGCATCGATTCGGTCAGCACGATGTCGATTGCCCAGAGCAGCCACGGCACGTGGGCAACGATCGCCACCGCGTTCGGATGCACGAAATGGAGCAACGTGAAGCTGGAAAACGCAAATAGCAGCCCCCCGAAGATCGCGACGTCGTTGCGTCCCAATCGGCGGCGCAGCATGAGCCACATGCCGATCATCATCACGGGGTAGGGGATCAAGTATTCGAGTCCCAGGGCGACCTGAAGCGGAAACGCCCGATAAAGCAGTTGATGCAATGGGTGATATGCTCCGCCTTGTCCCTCGCCGGTCAGATAGAACCCCGAGAACAACTGGGGCATCCAGTCGTAGGACTGGCGGTCGGCGAGTTGTTGGGCGTAAAAAGCTCGGATCGGCAGGTGGAACTGGCCGAGGTCGTCGGCCGTGTAAATATTCCCGGCCAAGAACGGACCGGCCAATGCCGCAACTAACAAGACACCGGCCGCGAGGGACCAGATCGTTACGGTGGGCAAGGAGCGATGCGGATAGTCGTGTTGGGGGAGTTCGCGATGCGTCATTCCGTGGCTCAATTGTCGTACGGGATTACCCAGCCCAACTATAGGTTACGGATAGGCCGTTGTCGGGGGTAAGTTGCAAATGACAAGTCCTGGCCTAGAGTTTCATTACCGAAGAGTCCCATGCCGAACCTGACCGCATCCACGGAGGACGAGATGGCCATGCAAAAACTGCGATCGAAAATCAGCCGTTTTCTTGCGTCCGAAGAAGGACCGACGGCGGTCGAGTATTCCGTGATGCTCGCCCTGATTATTTTGGTATGTCTGGCAGCCATCAACTCGTTCGGCACCGCGACGAGCGCAAGTTTTGCGAACTCGGCCACGTCGCTGTCGACCGTGTCGGGCTCGTAGCCCGCATTTGTCACCACCGTAGGTTATGCTTCAGCATAACACATTGGCAGCCAACGTTTTGTTATGCTGAAGCATAACCTACAGCTGGAAACTCAAGCCTTTTCACGGCACACTGAGAAATGCGGGGTAGTCGTTTTCGGCCCAAGAAAAACAGCAGGGGCGGCGGAAGAATCCGTCGCCCCGTCTTTTTGTTGCGGCGTCTGGCTTAGTACGTCATGAGTTGCCAGTTCGCCACGAGGACAACCAAGACGCCTAGAATCCAGGGCGGCATCTTGGGGGCATCAGACGCGTAGAAGAGCTTTTGGCATGTGGGACAAAAATTTGGGCCGTCCCAATTGACCGATTGCTTCACGCGCCCATTACAGTAGGGACAGTGAACTCGCATGGGAGCCCTTCCTTCTATCGAAAAGTGGAGACGAGACTTCGAGACGAGAAAAACCTGGAGATCCCCCTCCATAGATATCTTACTATATTTTCCAAAGAGAGAATTTTTTTCCCCCTCGGGATGAATCATAGGGTCATCGCCCGCATCTCCTGCAAGAACGGTATATCGAGAACCTCGAAAGAAGTAGCCAGCGGCCGCCACGCATCGCCACGCTGCTCGATGGCCCGATTCGAGAGAGGGCCGAGCCGATCGTCGGCCAACGCCAGATAGGGGATCTTGTAAGGATCAAACCCAGCGATTCGGGCCAAAGTGGCGTCGAGCGCCGTGAGGTTCAGCCCGATGGCGAGCAGACCCAACGGTTTGGGTGTGCCGAGGATCGGTCCGTCGCCCTCCATGCAAAGGATGCCGTCGACGATGCCGATGCGGGGTGGCAGTGACGCATTGATATCGACCACCGTCTGCGGGATGCCGGCATAATGCAGCACGTTTTTTGGCCAGCCGTAGATCTGGCCCGGCAGCGTGCCGTAAAGGTTCTTCATCGAGGCGGTCATGCCCATCAGGTGATGCGTCTTTAACTTCGGCATCGACACGATCAGGTCGGCGTCGATCACGGCCGCGGGAAACGTGAAATCCTTGATCCGGCTGAGTCGGCCTGCGTTCGGAACGTCGCGAAACTCGCTGTAGTTCAAGTTGGCGAACGGCAGCTTGTCGTCGCGGAGCATTTCTTGGAAGTTCGACTCGAACAACGCCATCTCGGTGTCGCGGACATGGCCGGGCGCCTCGCCGACGGTCACCTCGGCGCCCCAGCGGCGGAAGACGTCGGCCGCCGCCTGCACAACCATTGGATTGGTCGTGATCTGGGGCGCGGCCAGCGTCGGTTCGACCATGTTCGGCTTCAACAGAACCTTGCGACCG
Organism: Planctomycetota bacterium; assembly: GCA_023397045.1. Taxonomy (GTDB): domain Bacteria; phylum Planctomycetota; class Planctomycetia; order Pirellulales; family Thermoguttaceae; genus JAEWUR01. The sequence continues at coordinate 1,531 of JAEWUR010000591.1, read as the reverse complement.
CGCACCCAATCCGTGTCGAAACCTACGGCCTTCAGGCCTTCGGTGATCGTCTCGATCAACGGGCCGTCGTATCGCTGATTTTTTGCGAGGAAGACAGGCGTTTTTTCGGGAAAAAGACGGCCCATCATGCCATAGCCGACGGCTGCGGCCGCCGCCGCTCCGGCGCCGACGATCAGGCTTCGCCGGGTCAGCGTTCCGAGTGGATGCGGATCGACGATGTCGTGTTTCTCGTGCATGAAAATGAACTCGATTGGGTCGATGCGCTTGCTATTCGCTGACGAAGTTATCGGTCTTGGCCGCCAACACCAGAAGGGCCATATGATACGGGGAGTTGTTGTATTGGACCGTTTGTCGGTAGGCCGCCGACAGCCAACCGTCGGCGTCGGGCGGTCGAATGCCGTGGCCGGCAAGGCCCATCAGCGCGTAGCAGAGCGAAGAAGTCGTCGTGGTGTTCGAGAGCGTGCGTTGCAGCCAATCGATTGACCGTCGCGTCTTCGCATGCGTCTGTTTCGCGTTACCGAGCGCCGCCAAGGCCAAGCCGGTGGCTTGGACGTGCGGTCGAAGTTCATGGCCGAAAACGATCGTGTTGCCGTAGTTCCAGCCGCCGTTGGGCAGTTGCCTATCGACGAGCAACGCGATGGCTTCGAGGTAATTGGGATGACTGGTTTGTCCGACGCTTTGCAGTGCGAGTGTGTTGATGGCCGTCGGTTCGACCCACGAGTGCGTGCCAAGCACCCAAGGCCAGCCCTGGAGCATCGTATCGTGCCCGGTGGCTTCGAATTGGTCGTTGTTCCTGGGTATCTTCGTTCCGCGGTGGGTCAGAATCCAATCGACGGCGCGCCCGAGGGCCATGTCCCACGCCGAGGTGGGGTCCGGTAGTTTTTTCAACGCGGTCGACCAAGCGAGGATGGCCCAGCCGGTCGGCCAGCAGGGTTTTGGGGTGTCGGCGTTGATTCCCAGGCTTCCGTCGAGCGACTGCAACTTTGTGAGCCAATCGAGTCCGGCGGCGGCCTGTTCATGGCGGCCTGTGGCCAACAGTGCCAATGCGGCCAGCGCCGTGGGTTCCACGGCCGGGGTTTCGGCCGGTGCGTAGCCGCAGATCGGCTGTTTGGCGAGGTGTTCGATGGCTTCGTCGATCCAATTCATACAGGAATTCTTCGGTTGATCCCCCGCATGAATTAGGGGAAAACCGGAAAAACTTTGCAGACCGCAAAAATTTTCTAAAGTCCGCAATTTGACAAACCCCGAAACTGACCTACGTTTCATGGTAGAGGTGTGATGCGAAAGCATCGGCCTAAGCGAGGCAACCGTGAGCCTCGACGTATGAGCTTTTCTACCAGATCGTGTTCACGAGCTTGTCCGACAGGTAGGGCTTGTACGCTAGATAGGCCTGCAACCTCTTCATCCTCGAAAAGGGCAAACCAGTCGTAAGGCTGGGGCGCAAAGCCAAGGGCCGACGGATCGTCTCCGGCGGCAGCCTGGTTGCCGAAAGGGTGAATCGAGCTTCGGCACATAAGGTGATGAGGAGGTT
>JAEWUR010000567.1 GCA_023397045.1 Planctomycetota bacterium | reverse complement strand
GGCCAAAAGACCTACAATAACGCGATCGACTGGTCGAACCAAGGTCAACCGATGCCGTCGATCGCCGAAATCGCCAAAACGCAGGGCAAATCGGTGGGCGTGGTGACGAGCGTTCCGTGGAGCCATGCCACGCCGGCCGGTCTCGGCGGCGCCCATAACGCGAGTCGAGGCCATTACGTCGAGATTGCCAACGAGATGCTCGGCGCCGCCTATCTTGACGTCATCATGGGGGCGGGCAATCCCGACTTCGATGACGATGGTCAACCGCTGTCGGAAAAAAAGAAACGCGATTATCAGTATGTCGGCGGCAAAGAGACGTGGGGGAATTTGAAAGAAGGCAAAACCGATTGGAAATTGATCGAGAGCAAGGCGGATTTCGAGGCCCTGACGACCGGGGCGACGCCGCCGAAGGTGCTGGGCACCGCACAGGTCGCCTCGACGCTCCAGGGAAAACGCGGGGCCGATAAGGTCAACCTCCCTTACGATCAAGTGAAGTCCGATCTGCCGCCAGACCGTCTGGCGCGGCTGCCTTTCACGACGCCATTGAACGAAAACGTGCCATCGCTGGCCACGATGTCCAAGGCCGCGTTGAATTGCCTCGACGATAACCCCAAGGGATTGTATCTGATGATCGAGGGCGGAGCCATCGATTGGGCCAACCATGCCAACGAGCCCGACCGAATGATCGAAGAACAAATCGCTTTCGTCAAAGCGGTCGAAGCGGTCGTCGATTGGATCGAATCGCACGGCGGTTGGGACGAGAACCTGCTGATTCTCACGGCCGACCACGAGACCGGCCTTCTCTGGGGACCAAACTCGTCGGAAGTCGCCTTCGCGCCACTGGAAGACCGTGGCGAAGGCAAGCTGCCCGGCATGAAGTATCACTCGCACGGCCACAGCAACAGCCTGGTTCCGGTCCACGCTTGCGGCGCCGGCAGCCAGCGTTTCGAGAAGCTCATCCGAGGCGACGACGCCGAGGCCGCCGCACATTGGCCCGGCGCCGGACGCTATATCACGAACACCGACGTCTTCAACGTGATGCAGGCCGAGGTGGTCGGCGAAGACGACAAGTAGTTGATGGAAATGTTGCCGGACTGCGAACGGAAAGACAGGATTTCGGCTACGGTTCGCCGTGCAACCCGAATTGATTGGCGAACAAGTCGGTGAGCTTGCCGAGCACGGACTCGGCATCGGGACCGGTCGCCGTGAAGGTCAACTCGGTTCCCTGGGTGGCGCCCAGGCCGAGAAGCTGCAATATATCGCCAGCGTCGACGCATTGACGCGACGCGCGAACCTCGACTTTCGACGTCGATTGCCGGACGGTCTGCGCGACCGCCAAGCTTGGCCGCGCGTGGAGACCGGCCGGATTCATCACCACGATTTTGCACGTTGCCGTATTATTCACCATTTCTTCCACCACAACACGATTCGAACCACGAATGCCGAGGCAAGCGCCATCGACAAGACGAACCAGAACATGTAGGGATGGTCCATGCCGGGGAACTTCACGTTCATCGAAAAGATGCTCACCACCAGCGTCGGCAGCATGATGGCCAACGTGATGATTGTGAGCGTCTTCATCAGCCAGTTCAGATTGTTGCTGACGATCGACACCCGGGCGTCCATCATGCTGGCCAAAATGTTCGAGTAGATCTCGGCCTGTTCGTAGCACTGTGCGTTTTCGATCGTCATATCGTCGATGAATTCCACCGTTTCGGTTGAGAAGCCCAGTTTGCCGGCGCTCAGTTTCAACCGCTCGATCAGCTTCCCATTGCTGTTGATGGCGTTCAAATAGTAGACGAGGCTTTTTTCGAGGCTGAACAGGTTCAGCAGATATTTGTTCTGCATCGACGCGTTGATTTGTTCCTCCAACGCGTCGGAAACGGCGTTGATCACCTTCAAGTGCTCGATGAAATGGGCCGTCGAGCTGAAAATGATCTTCAGCGCGACGTCGGCCAGCGACCCGATCCTGGCGTATGGCTTGCCGAGAAACATCGGCACGTGTTCGGAAAGAACGACGATCAGCCGATCGGAAAAAAGGAACAGGCCGATCGAGGTCACCCGGAACATGAACATCTCTTCGCTCGAATAGTTCTGCGGGCGTTTCGAGATGATCGCAACGTGGTCGGGCTCGAACTCCAATCGGGCGAGCTCGTTCGGGTCGAGCGCCGAGGACAGCGTGTGCTCGTCCAATTTCAGCGTGTCGACCAAGTATTTACGTTCGGATTCGCTCGGATTGGTGTAGATGTAGATATTGCCGGAATCGCCATCGGGCACGACGCGTCCGTCGACCAATTTCATCCGTTCCAACATGGCGACTTCTCCGATTCGGCGCCGGCGAGACCGGCCGGCGTTGCGTCATTTCTTCGTGGTTGTCGCATCGGAGCCGCCAGTCATCGCCGTGCCAGGGCCGATCAGCGACCGGAGCTTGACGTCCGAAAGGCTGAGATCTTTTTTCCACACCCGAGAGAAGATCCCAACCGATGCGGTCTGGTCCTCGAACGTTGTGGTCGAGAAGAGATAGTAGTTGTGGTAGGTCAAAGGCATCGGATCGACGGTGCCGAGCACGTCCGCGGTGATCTTGCCCAGCAGGTCGCCCTTGACCGAATTGGCAGCCATCGAAGCGTAGACGTTTTGCTGATGCGTTTCCTGGTTGGGATTGGTCAATATCAGGACCGCGGCAAGGACCACGAGCAGAAAGATAGTGAATCGGATCATCGGCCAGTACCCTAGGGTTGTTTCGAAGCGATACGATCGCAAAAAAAAACGACAAGAATCGGAAGGTGGGCGGGACGATTCCGACGCCCGTCCCGATGCAGTCTGCGCAACTTGGCCAACGCTATCAGAAGGCGACCGCAGGGGCAAGGGCATTTGACAAAAACGGCGATCGCCTACCCCCCCGGCGATACGGGATTCCAAGAAAAGGCCTGGCCCGGAAGGGCCACCCTCGCAGGCGCCCACCCGGGCTCAGGACCGTGCCAAGTTTATTGGACCTTAGGGAGAAGCTGCCGAGACTACGCACAGGCCTAGTCCCTAGCCCCTGACCCCGAATCCCTGACTTAATAGCCTTCGTGATCCTGGGAGCTTCGCGCTCGCTTGGAGCCGCCTCCCAAGGGGTGGCGGCGGATTTTCCAATTCCCAGAATCGTGAAAGGTTATTTAGATGTCATAGTACATGCAGAATTCATACGGATGCGGACGCAACTGAATCGCCTGCACCTCGTTGACCGTCTTGTACCAAATCCACGTGTCGATGACGTCCGGCGTGAACACGTCGCCGCGGAGCAAGAAGTCGTGATCGGCACGCAGGGCCTTCAACGATTCATCGAGCGAGCCCGGCGCTTGCGGCACGTTCTTCAATTCTTCCGGATCCAGATCGTAGATGTCCTTGTCGAGCGGCTCGCCCGGATCGATCTTGTTCTGGATTCCGTCGATCGCGGCCATGAGGATCGCCGAGAACGAGAGGTACGGATTGCAGCTCGGGTCGGGGCAGCGGAACTCAAGCCGCTTGGCCTTCGGGTTCGGGCTGTACATCGGGATGCGGATCGCCGCCGAACGGTTGCGCTGCGAGTAGGCCAGATTGACCGGCGCCTCGAAGCCCGGCACCAACCGCTTGTAGCTGTTGGTCGTCGGATTGCAGATGCCGCAGAGCGCGGGGGCGTGCTTCAGAATGCCGCCGATCGCGTAGATGGCCAGGTCGCTCAGACCGGCGTAGCCGCTGCCGGCGAACAACGGATCGTCGCCCTTCCAAATCGAGATGTGGGTGTGCATGCCCGAACCGTTGTCGCTGAATAGCGGCTTCGGCATGAACGTGACCGTCTTGTTGTACTTCTTCGCCACGTTCTTGATGATGTATTTGAACATCATGCACTTGTCCGCCATCGTAACCAGCTTGTCGAACTTCAAGTCGATTTCCGACTGGCCGCCCGTCGCGACTTCGTGGTGCTGCGCCTCGACGTTCATGCCGCAATCGATCATGAGTTGCATCATTTCGTTGCGGATGTCCATCATCTGATCGGCGGGCGGCACCGGGAAGTAGCCTTCCTTGTAGCGGAGCTTGTAACCGAGGTTCGGCCCCTCGTCGCGGCCGCGGTTCCACTGACCCTCGATGCTGTCGAGGAAGAAGTAGCCGCTGTTGGCCGTCTGGTCGAACCGCACGTCGTCAAAAATGAAGAACTCGGCTTCCGGGCCGATGTAGCAGGTGTCGCCGATGCCCGTGCTCTTCAGGTAGTTGACGGCCTTTCGGGCGACGTTGCGCGGGTCGCGGGTGTAGTCTTCGCGCGTGATGGGGTCCTGAATGTTGCAGATCATCGACAGCGTCGGCATCTTGCAGAACGGGTCGAGGACGGCGGTCTCAGGCTGCGGAACAATCAGCATGTCGCTCTCGTTAATCGCCTGCCAGCCGCGGATGCTGGAGCCGTCGAAGCCGAGACCGTCTTCAAAAATGTCCTCGTCGAGCTTGTCGACGGGAATGGTGAAGTGCTGCCACAGACCGGGGAAGTCCATGAACCGCATGTCAACGGCCTTCACGTTTTTTTCACGGCATAACGCCAAAACTTCTTTAGGTGTCACATTTCCCTCCTTAGTGGGGATTACTGGAAAAACCGGTTCGTTGAAGTCCAGTACGCTCAGCGCATGCCGATACTTCTTGGCACGGCCCGCAGGCGTACGCGATCTGAGCCGCGATTTTTGCAAATCAGATGCCAGTTCGGCCGTGCCGAGCGGCTTGGACGAAGGACAAGTGTTATCATACTAAGCACTTGCGACACCAGAAGCCGCTTTCGCCGCCGAGTCAGAATCGATTGCACTGCACATGAACTAGGCATCTTCTGTCCACTCTTGCGGCAATTGACCCGCCGTCCGTCTGGGAAGAGTTACCGCTGACGACGGTTGGCCCGGACGGGTAATCTCTGCCCGGAAAAGCGGAGAGAGAGATTCGTATGGTTATGCTCCAGCGTAACCTACGGATTGTTGGCGTTTTATCCCCGTTGGCAAGATAATTCAGGCTGCTCGTTCTCCATCGTTCCCAAACAACTGCCACGGAAGCATGATGACGCCGCAGAGCGGTCGAACGATGCCGGCCAACGTATAGCCGGCCACGACGA
>JAEWUR010000488.1 GCA_023397045.1 Planctomycetota bacterium | reverse complement strand
TTTTGTGCGTTACTACAACGAGGTTTTTAAAGCCCTCGAATCGCGAGGGCTCGAACACCTCGCGGCCTATTGGGCCAGCATCGGCGAATTGCAGAAGACGGAGTTGGCTGACCAATTTCGCATTGGGCGATTGCGAGCATGCCACGATTACTGGGCGCGGATATTGAAGGAGGAGAACTGCGGAGGACAATTGACGCTGACGGCGGACTTCTTCGAGTTTCGCATGGATCGCTGCCCGAGCCTGTCGAAGGTATTGGACAACGATGCCTCGGCGTGTGAGCATTATTGCGATCATTGCATGGGCTGGGTGCGGCCGGTGATGGACGCTGCCGGCCTATTCGCGGTGTTGGACATGAAATCGCGAACTGAGCCGCATTGTGTACTGCGCGTCTACGTTGATCGTGAGAAGGCAATGGAGTTTGAACGGCATGCAAAGCTGCCGTCGTTACCATTGGTCGAGCCCTGGTGCCTCAACCGGACCTGAATTGATGGGTAGAGAAGTATGAGTTTGATTCGGGCGTTGGCTGTGCTGAAACGCCAGTCGATGTGGCATTGAGCGGTGTCTCGCGTGGATTCCCAAGCGGCAACCTCGCAGATCAGCGTGGGCTCGTCGGGAATCCGCCATCGGAGGCACTGCTTGGTCATCACACTTAACTCCATGTCCAGCCAACTGCCGTGCTTCGGCGTGTAGTGATCTTCCGGTCCCTACCGCAATACCACTCCGTGATCGCCTTGAGTTCACGAAGGGGTGTGCTAAACCATCGAATTATTACAACCTGCTTGACGGAGAATCTGGCCCCTCAATAATGTGGTGATTGATGTGTGAAAGCCGATGACGTCGACGTCATCGGACGGTCGCAAGATGAGACGACCGTGACGCTGTTTGGCAATTCGAAGACAAGATTGGCTCAGTACATAACCGCTGCGCAGACGGAAAGCGTTGCCTTTCGCTACAACGTGATTCTGTTGCTATCCGGCTCGCCTAAGTGCAACGATTGGCAGGTGCTGGCACCCGGCATGGAACTCGACATCAAGTTCCACGATGGTACCGGGCTTGCCACGAACCAAAGCGTGAGGTCGGGCACACGGGGCCCCGCGTGGCCACCGGTTGCGTGGTTCGAGCCTTGGTCGACGATTGGCGGGGAATCGTCTCTCGTAGACCTCGTTGGGCGTGCGGCCCCGTAGTGTGGTGTGCGGGCGGTACTCGTTAAACCAATCAACAGTTGCTTGGACATTGCGACGAAAAGCAACGATCCGGAATGGTACCAATGGGAAGAAACGCAGCATCAACTTGACGGAAAGAATGAGGCGTTCGATCACGGCGATGCTGCCATGTTTTCCCGCAGCGCCGAATCGCGGCTTGATACCACGTCGCTTGCACCAGGCTTTGAAGCCCTTGCACCAGAATTGGCGACCCTTGTCGCAGACAAGATGTTTGGGTGGGGCTCCTGCTTTGGAGATGGTTCTACCCAGGAAGGCCCGGACTTGCTCCGAAGTTGGCTGGCTCTTGAACACAGCGAATCCCATAACGCGGCGTGAGAAATGGTCCTCGACGAGCGCCAGCCAATGACAAAATGGCCAGCGTTGCGAAAGTGATAAGGGAAACCAGCTAACCCAAAACCCAAATGCGGTCGGCACGACCGTCAAATCGATATGCCACAAGTTGCCAGGACATTTGGCGGTGACGACGCGATCTGCTCCGTCGCTTTGCGTGTCATCGCTGGGCGTGGGGATATGTCGGAGCTTCTGCTTCAGCATTCGGCTCACGGTGGTCGTTCCCAAATGCAATCCGGCCCGTGCCAGTGTCTCGGCGATTTTCTTTTTTACCGTCATGGGACTAAGTCGCTTGAGACGCTTAACCAAGTAGGTAATGTAGTCGGGAAAGCGATTCACTGGTTGTTGCAGTTGCACCAATGCATCCGGACCTTCTTCGTGCAGGCGCCGCATCCAACAGGAGATCGTAGCCGAGGTAACGAGAAACGCCCGAGCAGCTTGAGCAAGCGACCAATTCCGCGCCGCCTTCAGCTCGAGAATGGACATGCGTTCCACGGGTGGGTAGTGTGGCCGTTGGTGCGGAGGAAGATGCGTCATACGTGCGTCCTGGATTCGCATCTCCTCCCGAAGCAAAGCGATCTCCTGGTTTGCTCGATCAAGCTTGGCCTTCAAGCTGATTCGAGCATTACGACTGTCGACGGCCCATCCACGTGCGTGGGACAAAGAGAATTGCGCCAAAGATATGACATGAAGTACTGCGGACTTAATGGATGCCGGCCAATGGCGAGGCGTTGGAGGCAGCTGGGGGCGACGATGAGCCATAATGCATCCGAGAACGGGATTTCACGACCATGCCCCATCCTCTATTATAATCACGCCGCTCGCCGTTCAAAATACTTTAGCAAGCCACCTAGCGATTCATGGCAAACGACGTTCTCCAGACAGAACGATTCGATGGGCGCCGGCGGCGGAAGGTCGGCCATGATGGGAACATTACCAAGACCTCGATGAGGCCGTTGGGAATGATAGTAGGTCAGCCATGATTTGAGGATATAGCGCAGGTGTTCTTCGCCGAACACGATGAAGTGATTGAGACACTCATCTTTTGTTCGTGAAACCCACGATTCCGAATAGGGATTTGATCAATCCGTCAATTGCACCTGATTGCACGAATGAAGAGCGAACTTTTCGGGTAACGCATCCTTTTCACCCGCTGCACGGCCGGGAGTTTCGGCTGGCTACGTATCGTCACAATTGGAGCGAAAGCCGGGTATATTATCACGACCCTCGGGGCAAATTGACCTCGCTTCCTGCGGAATGGACCGATATTGCGCCGCCCGACCCGTTTGTCGTGATTTCGGCGGGAAGGTCGGCCTTTCGTGCCGCTGATTTGTTGGATCTGGCGGCCTTTCTTGAACAACTGCCGGCGGGAGGCGTCAAAAATGTCACCAGCAAGATGTAAAGCAGATTATGCCTATTGTGTAAAGCGGAATATGCCGTTCCACGGTTCGGACGACGTCGTCTTGATGCTCATATATCGGCATATACATAGCGTCTATGTCATTGCTGCAACACACAATCCTATTGACATCATTACGGAAACAGGCATAATAGCCTTAACATTCACTAGGCCGTTAGGGAGAATCGCCCATGTCGTCTCACATGGATGCCAAGCGTCAGGCTCTTCAGCAAACAGGGTCCCTGAATCGCTACCCCGAAGCCGTCCAGGATCCGTTGTTTCAGCAGGGCGACTTCTTCGACGCCCGGGATATGGTCCAGGTGAAGTACGAGATGCTTCGTCGTGTGGAACGCGATGGGGAGCGGGTCTCCGACACGGCCGAAACTTTTGGGTTGTCGCGAGTAGCTTTCTATCAGGCTCAAGCGGCGTTTCGGCAACATGGGCTGCAAGGCCTGATTCACAAACGGCCTGGTCCCCAAGGACCACACAAGCTTTCGGCGGCCGTGATGGAATATATCGATCAACAGCTTGCGGAAGACCGGTCGTTGCGGTCGCGCGATTTGGCGGATTGTGTGCGAAAGAAGTTTGGATTCTCGATCCATCCGAGGAGTATCGAGCGTGCTCTTGCCCGCCGACGAAAAAAGGGGCGATAAATCGGGAGCAAGGCACGGCTGCCGATGGGGTTTCCGATATGGCAGGCTGCCTGGATTCTTACGAGCAGATGCGTGTACAAGCCCTCAAGGGCGAATGCACGCATAGCGGCTGCGGGACGGCGATCCTCGTTCGCAGTGGGATGGCGACTTGGATGCGGGCGTGGGCCGCCCTTCTGCCGAGGACACCGTCGCAAAGACCGGCTTTTGCTTTAGCCGATAACTCTTTGCCCATTCGTCCGATGGTTTCCGAGTATTACGGCCAGCTCGCCGCCATTCTGGCGGGCATGTTTCTTGCAACAAGACAGGAGGTTGTGACATGACTCCGTCAAGTTCACAGAAAGTGATGGCCTGCCATTTGAGTCGCAATGCCTACTTGTACATTCGGCAGTCAACCATTCGTCAGGTTTTTGAGAACACCGAAAGCACGCAACGGCAATATGCCCTGCGCGAACGGGCGATCGCGCTCGGGTGGTCATCGGATCAGATTGTGGTTATCGATTCCGATCAGGGCCAGTCCGGCGCATCGGCGGCCGATCGTGAAGGTTTTCAGCGGCTTGTCAGCGAGGTGGGACTGGGACGGGCCGGTATTGTGCTGGGGCTGGAGGTATCGCGACTGGCCCGGAATTGCTCCGACTGGCACCGCCTGTTGGAAATCTGCGCCTTGTCCAACACCTTGATCCTCGACGAAGACGGCCTTTACGATCCCAGCCATTTCAACGACCGATTGTTGCTCGGATTGAAAGGTACGATGAGCGAGGCCGAACTGCATGTTCTGCGTGCTCGGCTTCGGGGAGGGCTTTTGAACAAGGCGCAGCGCGGCGAATTGCATTTCGCCTTGCCGGTGGGACTCGTCTACGATGCGCGAGGGCGGGTGGTCCTTGATCCCGACCAACAGGTCCAGAAGGCCTTGCAAGTCTTTTTTGAAACGTATGATCGCACCGGATCGACGATGGCCACCGTGAAACTGTTTCATCAACAAGGACTCTTGTTTCCCCGTCGGCTGCGGCGCGGCGTCCACAAAGGCAAGTTGCTGTGGGGACCATTGGGGCATAACCGCGCCCTTCAAACATTGCACAATCCCCGTTATGCAGGCGCCTTTGTCTATGGCCGTCACAAACTCGTCCCGTCCAAACGCAACAAGCGACCGGTTGTGCTGCCGCAGGATCAATGGCAAGTCGTGCTTCTGGACTTTCATCCGGGCTATATCCGATGGGAGCAGTATCAGGCCAACCTACGGCGTTTGCGAGAATGCGCCAATGCATATGGAAACGATCGCCGTAAAAGTCCGCCGGGACAAGGTCCGGCGCTGCTTCAGGGGCTTGCGGCCTGTGGAAAGTGCGGCTTGCGCATGACGGTCCGGTATAATTATCGCTTCGGCCGCATGACACCGCAGTATTCCTGCCAACGGGAAGGAATCGAGCATGGCAAAGCCTTTTGCCAATTGATACCGGGCCAGGATATTGATCGCGCGATCGGCAAGATCTTGGTGGAACTCATGACGCCGGCCAGCCTTGAAGTGGCCATGGCCGTTCAAAAAGAACTGCAGGATCGACTGGAAGAAGCCGACCGCCTCAGAAAACAACAGGTGGAACGCGCCCGCTATGAAACCGAACTCGCGCAGCATCGCTATATGCAGGTCGATCCTCGAAACCGTCTGGTCGCCGATGCCTTGGAGGCCGAGTGGAATGAAAAACTTCGCGATCAACGCGAAGTCGAAGAGCAATACGAACAACAACGCGAGGCGGATCGTGCCTTGCTGAACGAGGAAAGCCGCCGGCGAATCCTTGCCTTGACGACGGATTTCCCTCGGTTGTGGAACGATCCTTCCGTCTCAGACCAACAACGCAAGCGAATGGTTCGCCTGTTGATCGAAGACGTCGTTTTGACAAAAAGCGATCGGATTCACGTCCACATCCGTTTTCGCGGCGGCGCCGTGCGATCGTTGTCGCTCCCTCTGCCGAAGACAGCATGGGAACTTCGTCTGACGCCAAGAGAAACCGTTCAGGAAATCGACCGGCTCCTCAACAATTACACGGAAGGTGAGATTGTCGAAAAGCTCAACCAACATGGTTTTCGGCCGGGAGAAGCACCGAGGTTCAACCGGACCATTGTCGCACAAATCCGGAAAGATTATCATTTGAAAACACGTTACGAACGATTGCGCGAGTCTGGAAATCTGACTCAAGAAGAACTCGCTAAAGAGCTGAAAGTGAGCCCCCAGACGGTAAGGACGTGGCGACGGTATGGCCTGCTGCAAGCATATCTCTATAATGACAGAAATGAATGCCTATATGAGCCACCGACAGGCGAAATGCCGAAAAAGAGCCAAGGGCGAAAACTCAGTGAGCGTCGTCGTTTTCCAAAGGTCTCACGCCGTCGACCCAATGGAGTGCAACATGCAACATAATCCTTCAAGTTCGGCGCTCGTGGTGGTATCGGCCTGAACTCGATACCGTCGAGTTCGAGGATCGAACAGAACTGTTTTGTGAACTTTGCATCGCGATCACGGATGATATGTGTGGGTTGGAACTCGGGCTTTTCATCGGCAAAGATCATGCTCATGTTCCGAGCCACCTGCGCCATCCATTCGCCGTCGGGATTGGGCGTCATGCCGGCGATGTGGACCTTGCGTGTGTATAGATGAATAAAGAACAAAACGTAATAGGTCACCGGCCCACGCTTGGTCCAGACGGTTTTCGTGAAGAAATCGGTGGCCCAAAGCGTCTTGATGTGCATTTGGACGAAGTCGTGCCAAGTACCACGGCCACGTTTCGGACCGGGATCGAAACCATTCTCCTGCAAGACACGGCAGACGGTCGCGCGAGACATGTTGAATATCCGGAGTTTCTTCAACTCGCCGATGATGCGGCGATAACCCCAGCCCGTGGCCTTGGCGATCTCGATGATAAGTTGTCGGATTTGCTCAGGCTTCCGCGGCCGCCCTCGGGTACGGGGCTTCTTGCCCGATCTGCTTTCGCTCAACCACCGAGCGAAGGTGCGAGGGTGAACGATGTTGATGACCGCCTTGATCTTCGAGCCGAGTTGCGAGCCGACCTCGAGCAGTCGCGCTCGTTCCGCTGGAGTGACTTGGATGTGCTTCGGCAGCTTGCTGCGCAGGATTCGATTCTCGGTCTGGAGATATTCGATGATTTTCACGAGCTCTTTTTCCGTAGCGTGGGCCAGAATCATCAAGAGGGGGTGGACAAATCGCTTCATGGGGGATACACTCCGTAAGTCGTTATGAGAATTGGATGTGGCGTATTAATGAGACCCCGCTGCACAAGCTCGGGGAAACAAAAAATGCCGACTCGACCATCGAATCGCCGCCAGATTTCTATTCTAATTGCGACGTTCGTTCAGCGCATCGATCGCTTTTGAATAATTGCGGCCAGAGTGTGTGAACTACGGCTACGATGCAATTTGATGCAATAAGCGGCGAGGAGCGGCAGGCTGTCTAGCACCGTTACAATCACCTCGCCATTCTGGCGTCGCCGCAACTTCTTACAGCCGTTTAGCTTTGGGCGATTCTACAATCGGTCTACGGAACCGAAGGTTAGAGGTTCGAGCCCTCTGGGGTGTACTTCAACATCAAACCCAACCCAAGTAACGCTGCAGGGCCTAACCCCTTGCAGCGTTTTCTTTTCCGGCCGTAACTCCCCACCGTCGTAAGCCTTTCGGTCGCCTGGCAAGATAGGCAATATGCCGATCCTGCCCCAAAGTCTCGATGCAAAGAGCGGCAGATCGCTGCAAACTCCGGCGAGCCGTATAGCACCAGGGCGCTCACCACGGCCAAAAATGAGCACCGGACAGAGCACCAAATGATGTGGATTCGAGACGCCAACATTGTCCCTTTCATGGCCGGCTATGGGGACTGATCCCATGTTGCCTAGCACGGACCTGCTGAACTGGACATGTCGTAGGGAGAAAAGGCTCGGTTCCACGAAATCTCAGATGTCGGTTGACCTCCGAACCAACTTATGTCCGGTAATAGTCACACCTGCTTCACATAGACGGGCTTCCCATCCGTGTCTTGTGCCGATTTTCGATGTGTCTGATAATAAGCCTTCCTCCTCTTCCTGCCGAGTGAGCTCGGCAAACGTCGGGTATTCTGGATAATCGTCGGGCAAGAATGATTCTTTGCGATGAAGAATCGGCGGATTCTCAGCGTCTGCATAGTCATAGCAATCGAGCTGAAGCGTGCGAAGGGAAACCTTGATACTTCGAAATAGGGCTGGATGTGCTTCGCTGTCGAAGGTTGGGTAGAAAAGATACGATACCTTGCCTGAGAATCGATGCAGTTTGATTATATTCGCTCCTTCTATCTCGCCTAAATAAGCTCGGGCGCACCCTTCATAGATGCGGAGGATGGGCTCCAAGCGATCCAGTGCGGAGCGGTGGATATAGAGTGCATTTGGCAGCAGCTTGCCGAGGGTGGAGCGGCAGCATGCCTCGTTGATCACCGTTGGGTCACCGGCACGAAAGAGGAGGATGTCGGCCCGTTGGCAGGCGCATCTGTAGCTGCCAAAGAACTCCTTGATGTCTCGACGGATGGATGGCGGCAGCTTTGAGATAGGAAGCCGCTTGCGGAATCGGGCTAACGCAAGGTAGACCAGAAGATCATTGGTCCGTTGCTGTCGGATCTCGTCCCAACCGGGCAGGCGAGTCACTCGCTTCAGCAGCGCAAACGCCCGGCCTGCCGACCCGAACTTCTCTCGGATGGTCTCGTAGCCCTCGTACTCGTCCGCCTCGGGCAATCGGCCCAGTTCCAGAATTCGGGAGAGAAGCGGTTCGAGGAGTGCTCGGTTCTCATCGAATTGAAGTTCGGAGAAGGTCTTCCTTGGCGCGGCGGGGGCGCGGCGATACCGGCTGGCAAGGAC
>JAEWUR010000432.1 GCA_023397045.1 Planctomycetota bacterium | reverse complement strand
GTGCGTGGCCGCGACGATTCGCACGTCGACGTTGATCGCCTTTTCGCCGCCGACGCGTTCCATCCAGCCGTCCTGCAAGATCCGCAGCATGCGGACCTGGGCCGCCGGTGGCAACTCGCCGATCTCGTCGAGAAACAACGTGCCGCCGTCCGCCCGCTCGAACCAGCCGCGACGCGATTCGACCGCGCCGGTGAACGCGCCTCGCTCGTGGCCGAAAAGCTGCGAGTCGATCAACTCCGGCGGAATCGCGCCGCAGTTCACGCGGTCGAAAGGGCCGTTCCGCCGCGCCGAACGATTGTGAATCGCCCGGGCGACCAATTCTTTCCCGGTGCCGGTTTCGCCGAAGATCAGCACGGGCGCATCGGATCGGGCAACCAGTTCGACGCGCTCCATCACGGCACGCAGTCCGGAGTCGGCGCCGACGATCGTCTCGCCAAGTGCCTTGCGACCCAATCGCGTCAGCAACGAGCGGTTGTCGGCCTCGGCCGCCTCGCGAAGAGCCGCCATCTCCCGAACGCGCAGGTCGTTGTCGAGCGCCACGGAGAACGGTTCCAGCAATCGCTGAAACAGTTCGCCGTGTTCGACGCCAAAGGTCGCGCCGTCGGCAGCCAGCACGACGAGCACGCCGCAATTTCCCGCCGGATCGCCGAGCGGCCCGGCCAGCGCGTCGCCATCGAGTGGGCCGAATAGCGAGCCGATCGGCGTCTTGCCGCCGGACGGCTTGCGCCGGTGCGCGATTTTTTCGCGTCGACTCCATGCCAGTAACGATTCGAGTTCGGCCGTCGTGACGTCGGTCCGCGTCTCGGGCGGTTTGTCCGCCGTTTCCTTCAGTCCGACCGCCACGGTGTCGAGGCACGGCTTTGTCTTGTCAATGCGCCGAACAAAAACCTGCCGGATCGGCATGTGCCGAACCAACATCGGCGCGATCCTGGCGGTCGATTGGCTGATGTCGATGTGCCGGCACGCCTCTTGCCAGACGCTCAGAAGCAGTCGCTGAAATCGTTCCACAATCGAGACTCGTTTTTTTCTTCTCGGTTCGTATCGAGGTCCGTGCCGCCTCAGTGCCCATTATATATCACGGATATTCCGGTGTATATAACAGTCTTAGTCCGTTGTATTCGACGGAAAATCGTGTAAAAAGCCGGGAAAGACTGCCTAAATTGACTTTATTGCGGTTTTTCGACCGGAAATCATCTTGGTACGCGAATTGCATGCCTGGTTGGTGCCCGCCGTCATTTTCAGAGCGGGTTTGGACAGGAATCACACGCTACGGAGGGGTTTTGCCATGCGATTGAACCACACGTCGCTCGCTATGTTCGTCTTCGCCGCCACGATGGCCTTCTCGGCCGGATGTCAGAAGCCCGCTCAACAGAAGTCCGGTGCCGATGCTACCGGGGCCATCGAGATATTGAACGTCTCCTACGACCCGACGCGCGAACTCTATAAGGAGTTCAACAAGGCCTTCGCCGATCACTGGGCCAAGACCGAAGGCCAAAAAGTCGATGTGAAGATGTCGCACGGCGGGTCGGGTAAGCAGGCACGCAGCATCATCGACGGCCTGTCCGCCGACGTCGCCACCCTGGCCCTGGCCTACGACGTCGACGCCATCCGGCGCAAGGCCCATCTGATCCCCGACGATTGGCAGAAGAAACTGCCGCAGAACAGCGCGCCCTACACGTCGACGATCGTCTTCCTGGTCCGCAAAGGCAACCCCAAGAACATCAAGGATTGGAACGACCTCGTGAAGCCGGACGTTTCGATCATCACGCCGAACCCCAAGACCTCGGGCGGCGCTCGCTGGAACTATCTCGCGGCCTGGGGATATCAGTTGAAGCAAGAACTGGGCGATCTCCAAAAGCTGCACGACCCGAACAGCGCCGAGGCCGTCGCCCAGGCGCAGCAAAAGGCCCGGGAGTTCGTCAAACAACTCTTCGAACGCGTCGAAGTGCTCGACACCGGCGCCCGAGGCTCGACGATGACGTTCGTCCAACGCGGCATCGGCGACGTGCTGCTGGCCTGGGAGAACGAAGCGTTTCTGTCGCTCAAGGAAGATGCCGAGAAGAACAAGGTCGAGATCGTCGTGCCGTCGATCAGCATCTTGGCCGAGCCGTCCGTGGCCGTGATCGAGAAGAACGCCGAGGAGCACGGCACGACCAAGGTGGCCAAGGCCTATCTCGAATATCTCTACTCGCCGGAAGGCCAGGCCATTGCGGCAAAGAACTACTACCGGCCCCGCGACGTCAAGTCGGTGCCCGAGGAGGACGTCAAACGATTCTCCGACGTCGAATTGTTCACGATCGACGACGTGTTCGGCGGTTGGGACAAGGCCCAGGCGGAGCATTTCAGCGACGGCGGCGTGTTCGACCAGATTTTCGTACGATAATGAATCGCCATCACACCTAGGGAAGGATAATCCAAAATGATTCAAACAATTTCCATCTTGCCCGGCCGGGGACGCGATAAGCAGTCCGAGCCGTTCGAGCGCATCGATCTGCACATGGGGCAGGTCGTGAGCATCGTCGGACCGACCGGGTCGGGCAAGACGACGTTCATCAACGACATCGAGCTATTCGCCGACGGCGACACGCCCAGCGGTCGGCGCGTCTTGATTAACGGTGAACCGGCCCCGGCCGATTTCCGCTACAATCCGGCCAAAAACCCGATCGCGCTGATCACCCAACATACGACGTTCCTCTCCGATCTGCCGGTTCGCGAGTTTCTGGCCACGCACTGCCGTGTTCGTGAGAGCAACAACGACGCGGGCCACCTGGTCGCCGAGGCCATCGAGTTCGCCAACCAATTAACCGGCGAACCGATCGACCTGGACAATCGGATGACCGAGCTATCGGGTGGTCAAACCCGGGCGTTGCTGATCGCCGACGCGACGGTCATTTGCAGCACGCCGGTCGTCTTGCTCGACGAGGTCGAGAACGCGGGCATCAACCGTTCCCGAGCCGTTCAACTGCTCCGGCAACACCGGAAGATCTTCATCTTCGTCACCCACGACCCGCGCATCGCGCTGCTTTCCGATTTCCGCATCGTGATGCGAGGCGGCTCGATCACGACGGTTCTGGCCACCAGCGAGGAAGAGCGACACGTCTCGGTCCGCGTGAATCGTCTCGACGATGCGTTGAGCCATCTGCGCGACATGCTCCGTCACGGTCATCGCCTGACGCACGCCGAATTGCAGGAGGTCGCATGAGAGTCGCTATCTGCGCCGGCCCGGCCACGACCGGCAAGACCTCGGTGTTGCGTCACATGACGCGAAAACTGCTGCGCGACGGCCAACGCGTGGCGTTCCTGAAACTCGACGTGCAATATGCCGACGAGGACGAACTGCTGGCCCAGGAGTTCGGCATCCCGACGAAAAAAGTCTACACCGGCGAACTGTGCCCCGACCATTGCCTGGTCATGGTCTTGGGCGATGCGCTCGATTGGGCCAACCGCAACGATTGCACGATGCTCTTGGTCGAGACGGCCGGGCTGTGTCTCCGCTGCTCGCCCTACGTCGACGGCGGATTGGGAATGGTCGTGCTCGAAGCCACGAGCGGAATGAATCTGCCGCTGAAGGTCGGGCCGATGCTCTCGTTGGCCGATCTGGCGGTGGTGACGAAGATCGACCGGGTCTCGCAAGCCGAGCGCGAGGTGTTTCGCGCACGGATCCAGGACGTCGCGCCGAACGTGCGAATCCGCGAGGTCAACGCGCTGCACGGCATCGGCATCGATCCGTTGGTGGCCGAGGCGATGGCCGGTCCCGAGGTCTCCAGCGATTTGTCGTTGCGCGGCAATCCGCCGGTCGGCACCTGCACGATCTGCGTCGGCAAGAAGGACATCGGCTGGCAGTCGCACTTTGGCGTCGTCCGATCGTTGGAAAATCAAGTGTTTTATCGAGGAGAA
>JAEWUR010000422.1 GCA_023397045.1 Planctomycetota bacterium | reverse complement strand
GAATGCGGACGCTCACCGTCACCAGCGGATCGAACCACGAGGGCAAGACCAGCGTTGTTGCCCAACTGGCGATTAGTTTTGGCCGGGCGACCGGAGACCTGTTGTTGTTGATTGACGGCGACATGCGATCGCCCGACATCCATCGCGTTTTCGATGTGCCGTTGGAACCGGGCTTGGTCGGCGTACTGACCGGCCGATGCAGCCTTGAAGAAGCCATCGTAACCGATTGGAGCAAGTGCGTGCATGTCCTTCCGGCGGGCCGACTGGCCCAAAGTCCTCACAAGCTGCTGGGAAATGGCGCGTGGACGTCGCTTTTGGAGCAAATCCCGCCGCGATACCGTTTCGTTCTGATCGACACGCCGCCGGTACTGGCCGCGAGTGAGGCGTTGGTGTTGGCCAAAGGCGCGGATGCCGCCTTGGTCTGTGCGATGCGCGATGTTAGCCGCGTTGATCAGGTCTGCGAAGCCATCTCGCGATTGGAGGCGGCGGGTTGCCGCCCGGTCGGTACGGTGCTCAACGGCGTTCCAACGCGGCATTACGCAAGTCGGTATGGCAGTTACGAATACATAAACCAATGATGGCCCAACCCAACCGAACGACTTCTACCGAAGTTCATGATGCGGTGCGTCCGTCGCACCGGCCGGGAAAAACCAGACGAATTGTCAACCATCGGCTGATTCTAGGCACGATTATCGTCGTGGCTATACTCGGTCCGGCGGTCTATCTCTGGTATTCCTGGCAGGTGCGGCGGACTGCCGTCGCCATGCTCGAACGGGCCCAACAGCTTACGGAGAGCAAGGAGGATGCCGCAGCCGCTCGGTATTACCTGAAGTATCTGAAGATGCGGCCCAACGACGCTAACGCGCAGGCGTTGTTGGCCGAGTCCTTCCATCGCGTCGCCAAAGCGCCGCAGGATAAGTCGAAGGCCGTCGAGTATTATTACCAAGCGATGGGAAGTGCGTCGAGCGACGCACAGCCCATGCTGCATCGTGGCGCGGTCGAACTGCTGATCGAGTTGCAGCGTTATCCGGCGGCCGAGGATGAGGCTCGCGAGTTGTTGAAAATCAACAAGGACGACCCCGCCGGCTGGCGTTTCCTGGCATTGGCGTTGTACGGCGAGCAGCGCATCGGCGTAAACTCGCCCAACCGCGCCCCCTCGGACGTCGGCAAGGCGATGCAACGTGCCTGGCAACTCAATCCCGGCGACGTCGAAATCGCCGGGATGCTTTCTCATATCTATCGGGAACAACCCGAATTGCTCGATTCCGAACAACAATCGCTTTCCAACGACGAGCGAGCCAAACTGGCCGACGAGGTGATGGACGATCTCGTGGCAGCCGATCCGGCGTCGGCGAAAAACCTGCTCGCACGGTGCATGTACCGTCGGCAATATCGCCTGCGGGGCGCCGCGGAAGATCTCGATGCCGCTCTGCAACAGGGTTCGGACAATATCGAGGTCCTGCTGGCGGCCGCCGGCCAAATGCGCCAGGACGCCGAATCGGCGCGGCGGCGCAATGCGACGGAAGAGGCTCAAGCATGCTGGGACAAAGCCTGCAAACATCTCGAACAGGCTATTGTCGCGGTCCCCAAGGATCCCCGGGCGTATCTTTCCTTGGGCGACGTCTACGTCGAGCAAGGCCAATTCGATCGCGCCGTCGATGCGTGGCAACGAGGATTGGCGAAGTGCGATCCGAGCAACCTCGCGCTCAATCAACGCCTGGCCGATCAATGGCTCGCGGAAGGCAAGGTCGACGAGGCGGCCAAAATCCTGGACCTGCTCGAACGCACGGCCGACAAGATCGGCCTCTTAATGCCAACGTCCGCAAAACTGGCCATGAAACGCTCCAACGACCTTTTGCGAGGGAAATGGCTAGCGAGGCAGGGGAGGCACCTCGACGCCATCGCGATGCTGCGGCCGGTTGCCGTGACGCAAACGTCCGACAAGGTTGAGACCCTACAGGGCATGCAGGCGTGGCAAATGTTGGGATACGCCTACGGTGCGATCGGCCAATCGGATCAGGCGGCCTTGGCCTACGAACAAGCCGCGAACCTCTTCCCCAAATTGCCGGGGTTCTGCTGGGACGCCGCGTCGGCTTGGTTGGCGGCCGGCCAACTCGATGCCGCGGCAAAATGGTACGAGCGAGGGCTCAAGATCGATGCAGATCCCGAGGCACGGCTTGCCCTGGCACGCGTGACTTTGCTGCAAACCCTCCAACGCCCCAAAGGCGAACGAGATTGGGACGCTCTTCAGAAAGGTCTGGCTGACGTCGAGAAGGCAACCGATGGTAAAAAACCGCTTAACGACATCTGGCGGCTGCGCCTCCTCGAAACCGACATGATTCTGGCACGCGCCGAGGACCAGAGCAGCCGAGAACAAGCTGTCGCCGAGGTCGCCGAACGGCTGACCGCCATCGAAAAGGACTTTCCCGAGACCGAATCGCTTTGGCCATCACTCGTCGTCGCCTATGAGCAGATCAATCGGCCTGCCGATGCCGATCGGGTGTTGAACCATTGGGCGACAATGAAGGATCAGGCGGGCAAGGCATGCGTTATCCGAGCGAGATTGCTGGCCAGTCGAAAGCAGTTCGAGCAAGCGCGAAAGTCGATCGATGAACAGATCGGCAGCCAACCGGCCGACGTGCAGACCGTCTTGTCGCGCGAACTGGTTCGTATTGCGTTGGCCGAGGGCAAGATGGATCAGATGCGGGAGCATCTGCTCAAGCTGCACGCCGCCGATGCCAACAACCTCGAATGGGTGAAGCAACTTGCGGAGCTCGCATGTGATGCCTCCGACCTTCCCGAGGTGGAACGCCTCGAAAAGGAACTCCGTCGCATCGAGGGGCCTGATGGCGTGCTTTGGCGATATTACGAATCCAGGCGACTGCTGGCCGAGTCCGCCGGTCCAGACGATCCGAAACTCGCTCAAGCGTCCGAACTCCAGGCGAGCATCCAGACGCTTCGGCCGGCGTGGTCGAAGGCCTATCTGTTGCGAGGATTGCTTTGGGAGGCTCGCGGAAAATACGATGAAGCCATCGAAGGCTATCAAGAGGCGACTCGGTTGGGCGAAGACCAGCCGATTGCCTATCAGCGATTGATTTCCCTGTTGATTCAGACCGATCGGGTGGCCGAGGCCGATCGATACCTCGGCCAATTACAGGGGCAAATCGCTGCCTCCGAACCGCTCTCCTCGTTGGAGATCATCGTCGCCGCGAAAAAGGACCAGAACCAGCGGGCGCTTGAAGTGGCCCAGCGAGGCGTCGAACGCAGGCCGCGCGATCCCGTGGCCTATCTGTGGCTCGGGCAAATCCTGCTCGCCGAAAAGAACCACGCCCAAGCGGAGACCGCGCTTCGGAAAGCGGTGGAATTGGCGCCCAACGATGTGCGCGCCCTTGGCGGACTCCTGGACTTCTACCTCCGGACAGACAGGAAGGACCAGGCCCGGGCAACATTGCAGGCGATTGCCCGGAACAAGACGCTCGACGAATCGGAAAAGGCTCCGATCACCGCGCGCGCCCACGAATGGCTCGGCGAGCCGCAACAGGCCGAGGCCAATTATCGGAATGCCGCGAAGCTGTCGGCCAACAGCGTGATGAGCCAATTCCGGCTCGCGGAGTACCTGTTGCGGACCCGTCCGGTGAACGACCGGGCGGAACTCGAACGGCTGCTGCGCGATATCCATCAGAAATGGCCGGCGTTCGCGCCGGCGCGCCAGATGATGGCCGAATTATTGCTGGAGCGGGGCGGCAGATCGGAGTGGGAAGAAGCGATGCGATTGGCCGCCGATACGTCCGGCGGCGCCGCGGCCTCCGATGTTTCTCGGCGAATGCAGGCCATGTTGCTCATGAAGCGCGGCGGTCAGGAGAACATCGATAAGGCGTGCAACCTTCTCGAGGAAATCTCGGTCGGCGGCAAGGCCGGCGATCTCGATCGGCTCTGCCTGGCCCAGGTTTATGAGTACAAGGGCAAGATCGAGCCGGCAAGGCAACAATATGAGAAACTGTTGTCCTGCGACAGGCCGAAGGC
>JAEWUR010000409.1 GCA_023397045.1 Planctomycetota bacterium | reverse complement strand
CCGGGGAATCGCACGCCCTTTCCGTGGAAGGATGGGGCGATCTTACGTTGACGTCGTCCCCGCAATACGTCAATCCCGTCCCGGAACCGAGTGTATCAGCCCTGACGATGGCCGGCGCTGTTTGTTTGCTTGCGTACGTTCTCCGCAAGCCAGCAGCGGCATGTCGCAACAGACAACGACATTAAGCGGAAGACTTGCAACAACATACGATGCCACTGTAGGAGATGCTTCATGAGATTGATGACAACCGTGTTTATGATTCTTGCCACAACAGTCTCGGGCGCAGGGGCGGTTGAAATTGGGTTGCCAACAGCAAACAGTTCCGCGCGATTTGGCGTCAGCGTCAATATCGGATCACCGCTTCCTCTGGAAGAATTCGACATGCTTGAGGCGGCGGGCTGTGGGCTTATACGACGGGATATTATGTGGGATTGGGTCGAAACGAGCCGCGGCGTTTACGAGTTCGGGTTTTTCAACGATTTTCAAGCCGCTTGCGAATCGCGAAACATGAGGAACCTCTTCATCCTTTGCTTTACCAAGCATTACTACGGTGAAGACCCGGCAACCTATCCCTCTTCGCCGGCCTGGCAGCAGGCGTTTGTCAATTACGCAGTCGCCGTCGCGGAGAACTTCAAGGGGAAGGGCATGATCTATGAAATCTGGAATGAACCGAATGATTCCCCCAATCCTGGAATGGGTGATCCGGCAACGTACACCGCGCTGGCGAAGCTCGTCTATCCGGCCATGAAGGCAGTCGATCCGACATGCACGATCATCGGGCCGGCGGTTAGCAACATCAGCAGCAACGCGGATGGCGGAGCGACATGGACCCAAAGGTGCTACGAAAATGGCCTGCTGAACGCGGTGGATGCAGTCAGCGTGCATCCCTACAACGGAATTCAAGCGCCGGAGTTCTTTGTTTTTAACCCGGCCAGCTACGGTGGCGTTACCAAGCCGGTCGTTTGTTCGGAATGGGGCGTCTCGGCGGCGGAAGTCTCGCCGCAAACACAGGCCGACTATCTCGTTCGCTACAACTTGGTTAACCTCAGCCAGGGCGTGCCCTTTTCAACTTGGTACAACTGGAAGAACAACGGCACGGATCCTAATCATCAGCAACAGAATTTCGGCCTGGTAACGTTCGACCTGGAGGAGAAGCCCGCGTACGAAGCGATGCAGCGCATGACCCAATCCTTGCGGGGCGCCGGTTATCAGCAACGGCTGGATATCGGCGATACCAACGACTGGTTATTGGTGTTTGCCACGCCGGGCGGCCACGAAACATTAGCCTATTGGACGACGGGCGAATCGCACGCTCTTTCAGTGGATGGTTGGGGCGATCTCACGTTGACCTCGTCCCCACAGTACCTTAATCCCGTACCAGAGCCGAAGGTGTCAACCCTGACGATGAGCGGCGCAGTTCTTCTACTCGCCTACGTTCTTCGCAAACCAGGATCGGTGATCACGGCTGCCCGGTTGTGCCGAAAGGAGAGATAGTCGCGTGGCAAACAACGATTTGAGTTATAGGGCCCGTCGGCATGCCAAGATACGGCTGCTCGGTCGCGGGTTCACCTTAGTTGAGCTTCTGGTGGTCATTACGATCATCGGCATCTTGATCGCGCTGTTGTTGCCTGCGGTTCAGGCAGCCCGCGAGGCGGCCAGAAAAATGCAATGCTCGAACAACCTGAAGCAGATCGGGGTGGCGATGCACAATTTTGCTGCCGCGAATGGAACCTTTCCGCCCGGGATCTCAACCACAAAGCCCTTCTGGCACACGGCGAGCGGTTATGAGTGGCCATGCTTTCTGCATGTTCTGTTGCCCTATTGCGAACAGGACGGCTACTTCGCGGCAATTGGAGGACCGAAGTTCGACGTCGATAATCCCTGGATTATCCCCACGTCGCCCATTTGGCAAAGCATCAGCAGTCTTTCTTTGACTCATCTTCTTTGTCCGAGCGATGGTCTCGGCACACCGTTTATCCTGGCTGGGCCGCCAAACCTTCGGATCGCAAAGAGCAATTACCTTGCCATATTTTCCGGTACCAATGCCTCGGGGGGCTTCTCGATTCCAAGCAAACAGCAAGCCGCCTTCCGTTTCGGCATCGGAACTGCCCTTAGCGAGATAACCGACGGCACCAGCAATTCGATGGCCGTGGCGGAATACTTGACGGGATTGAGTGAAGACGACGGTCGTGGCGCCATTTGGTCGAACCGGCCTGGCCTCCAATTCTTGGAGGTCAATGTTGGGCCCAATAGCCCCACCCCGGATATGCTTCACCCGCAGCATTGCCCGGCCGATTTCAATCAGCCGAGCATGAACCTGCCTTGCGCGGGCACGACGAACGACGGCGCTGGCGCTGCGTGCTCGCGAAGCCGTCACCCCGGAGGAGTTAATGTGTTGTTTTGCGACGGAAGCATCCATTTCATCGCGGAGAGCATCGACTCGAATACGAATCCGGCCACACTCGGCACATGGCAGCGGCTTGGTTGGATCAACGACGAACAAACACCCGTGGACTTCTGAGATGCAAGCAACACGAACCATCACCTGCCTCTTTCTATTGCTCCCGGCGACCCTGCCCGGATGCAGCCGGACGAGCACGAATCAGGGCAACGTTTGCGGCACCGTGACACTCGACGGTAAACCCGTCGAGCGCGGAACCATCGCATTCCTGCCCATCGAGGACACCAAGGGGGCGGCAACGGCAGGGCCGATCGAAAACGGCCGTTATGAAATCGTCGCTCCACATGGCCCCGCGGTGGGTTGGAACCGTGTGGAAATTCATGCGCCTCACAAGACGGGCCGCATGATTCCGTATGGATTTGGCGGCAGCGGCAAGATGATCGAGGAAGAAACTGAAGCCGTTGCGCCACAATTCAACATCGATTCGACGCTTAAGACCGAGATCACGCCGGGGGACAATCGTTGCGACTTCGAAGTCTCGGCAAAATGACTTCCCCCAACAAACCTGCTTCCGATTTCCCACCATTGTTCATCCACCTTCATTGAGGAGCGTTCAGAAATGCGAATTGCAACATCGTCTTCCATCGCCACGTTGGCTGGCTGGTTTTTGGCAGCTTCCGTCTGTTTTGTCGCGTCGACACGCGCGGAATCCGCAAATCCCGCGTCGGTCGTTTCGCTCGACGGGTCCGAATGGCTGCTTGCCACCGATCCCGACAACATCGGCAAGCAAGACAAGTGGTGGGAGAAGCCGGTCGCCGAAGCTCAGGCGACCAAGGTGCCGTGGATCATCCAGGACGCCTTTCCCGGATATCACGGCGTCGCATGGTATTGGCGCGACTTCGAAGCACCCGCCAATCCAAACACCGATGGACGATACCTGTTGAAGTTCTGGAACGTCGATTACCTGGCCGACGTATGGGTCAACGGAATCCACGTTGGACAACACGAAGGCGCATGCGAACCGTTTGTCCTCGACGTGACGGACGCCATCAAGCCGCAATCCCAAAACCACCTCGCGGTCCGCGTACTCAATCCGACGAACGAGTTGATCGATGGGATCAAGCTCTTGGAGACGCCCCACACGGCCAAGACCCTTCCGTGGGTTCCGGGACGCATCGGCAACTGGGGCGGAATCGTCGATTCCGTCGATCTGGTGGTTGTTCCTGCCGCCCGCGTCGAGGATCTTAGTGTATGTCCAGACTGGAAAACGGGAAAGATTCACGTTCGCGCCAATTTACGTAATGCGGGACAAAAGACCGTTTCATCCCGACTCGTATTCAGCGTCGCACCCGCCAATGGCGGCGAGACCATTGATACCGCGGAACTCGAACGCGAGTGTCCGGTCGGCGACACCGCCGTTGAGGCCGAGCTCACGGTGCCCAATCATCGTCTGTGGCAGCTTGAGGAACCGTTTCTCTACAACGTCACGGCGTCGTTGACCGCGAAAGACGCGTGCGACAAGATGACTTCCCGCTGTGGATTTCGCGACTTCCGGCTGGAGAATGGGTATTTCCGCCTCAATGGAAAACGCATCTTCTTGAAATGTTCGCATACGGGCGCCGACCTGCCTGTCGGAATGAACGTTCCACACGACCCCGACCTGTTGCGACGCGATGTGCTGCACTGCAAGGTCATGGGCATGAACATGATCCGCTCGTTCAATGGGCTGATGTCTCGTCGCCAACTCGATCTCTGCGACGAACTGGGGCTGCTTGTCTACCAGGAGAACTACGCCAGTTGGCTCATGGAGCCGTCGCCAATGCTGGCCGAGCGTTTCCAACGCGCGGTGAATGCGATGGTGAAGCGCGATCGAAACCATCCGAGCATCGTGATTTGGGGCATTTTGAACGAAACGCCCAAGGGCCCGGTGTTCGATCAGGGCGCGGCATCGCTCCCCCTGATTCGCGCACTTGACGACAGCCGCGTCGTTCTGCTGAGCAGCGGCAACTGGGACGGCTCGGAAGACACCATTGCCAACCCCGGGGACGCCCAGTTTCATGGCTCGCTCGCCGATCAGCATCCGTATCAAGACGTCCCACATAGGGCACCGATCATCAATACATTGCGGACCGTCAGCGGTGGCGCAAAAC
>JAEWUR010000475.1 GCA_023397045.1 Planctomycetota bacterium | reverse complement strand
CCGCGGCGCCGCCCGGCACGCAAATGCCCACGCGATCCAACGGCCGATAACGCTGCATCAAGTAACCGCCCGGCCGCGCGATGCGAACGTCACTGTGCAGAATCGCCTGCTGAAACTCGCGGATGTTTTTCGCCACCCGGCGAACCGCCGCCAACAACTCTGGATCGGCCTCGGCGTGCGCCCGGGCCAACTCGTCGGCAGGCACGCGAATCGTCTCGGCCGTAAGCTCCGCCTTGTCGATCCGCGCCGAATAGTCTAGCAATGCCGAAACGCCTTTTTCGGCCACGTCGCGGCAGATCCGCTCGACGACCTGCTGCGGTGAGAGCGGTTCGCCAAAAACCTCGATCGTCCGACGCCGACCGGCCTCGCTGACCACATTGCCCTGGGGACTCAACTTCGCGCGCAACTCGGCCATCGCCGCCCGAATATCCTCCCGGCGGCTGTCGATGCGGCGAATTTTCAACTCGGCAGTTTTCATATTAGCTTCCGAAATGACAATCGAAACTTCTATTGTGTTCAGTTGCGCCAGCGAACGGAAGCCCCAAAAAACAAAAACACCCCTGCCGCGGAGGGGTGTTTTGGCGATTCTTCTTGGTGTCGACGTGTTCCGAACCGGTCGTCACGGGCCGATGCTGTTCGGGTTTTTTGCCAAAAAGTCGCGTGGACCGCGAGTGGTGTAATACGGATAGGTCACCGCGCCCGTCGCAGGACCCGCTGGCGCCTGTTCATACTGCTGCCCGGCGCAGCGATCTTTGCACAGGCAACCCGGCCTGAAAAAGCCCGGGCCGTCGGCGTTGCGAACGCACCGCCCCGGCATCTCGCATGCAACTCCATCGCCGCAACCTTCGTCGCCGCAACTGTCGCAGGAGGTACAGTTTTCCGGTGCCTGGGCACAACTGCCGGCCACGCACGCCCAGGGACGACGTCCCCATTGCCGGATGCAGCCGGTCGCGCCGGCCAATACGATTGCCGCCAACATCAATAACATCGCGCGTTTCATGTCCGACGAGTCCTTTATTCTTCCGGTGTCAAATGGGGGACAACGACGTTTTGCCGGAGACCTGTCCCCTACATTCTTCACTGATCGGCCCGATAACCGGCAGAATCCAGAAAATCGCCAGAACCGGTTTCTATGTCAGGGTTTACATCAACGGAAACCGGTAAAATCCGTCCACTTTTCCGGTCAGGCAAGACAGGCAAGAACAACCCGAACCCGATCCAGTAACGTTACCATCCGTCCCCTCTCCCGCCGGGAGAGGGTAGACCAAGGCTGGAGGCGAGGAACGGCGTCGAACGGGGGCAAGACCTCCCTCACCCCCTGCCCCTCTCCCGCAGGCGGGAGAGGGGAGGCCAGTGCGGCGCTGGACAGATTCGTGCCATTGTCCATGCCCCTCTCCCGCAGGCGGGAGAGGGGAGAGTAGTAATCCTTACCCCTCCACTTCCGCTCTTGGCCCATTGTCCAAAATCTGATACAAGGACGACCGCTAGTTTTCACTACGGGAGGGTTTTTCCACGATGAATTTCGGCCGAGTCGTGCGGATGGCGATCCGCTACAAGTTCACCTTTGCTGCATCGATTGTCTCGGCCTTGGCCGTCGCGCTTCTCTGGGGAGGCAACATCGGCGTCATCTACCCGGTGGTCAAAGTCGTCTTCCAAAACCAATCGATGCAGGATTGGATCGACGAGAAGATCGACGAAGCCCAAAAGACCATCGCCGACCGGTCGTCCGAACGCGATCGCCTGCGGACCGAGATGGCAGCCGCCGCCGAGGCCGACCGCCGACCGCTCGAACATCAGCTCGTTGAAGTCGAATCGCGACTTGAGACCGAGACCAAAGCCCTCGGTTGGTACGAAACGGCCAAACCCTACATCAACACGTACATTCCGGCGAGTCCGTTCAAGACGATCATCCTCATCACCGTGCTGCTGATGGCCGGCACGATCCTGAAGGACTTCTTCCTGATCAGCAACAACGTGCTGGTGGCGCGCATGGCGCAACTGGCCACGTTCGACCTGCGCAAGTTGTTCTATCGACGCACGCTCCGAATGGATCTGGCCACGTTCAGCGAGGACGGCACCGCCGACCTGATGAGCCGCTTCACCAACGACATGAACCAGGTGGCCATCGGCGTCGAATCGCTGTTCGGCAAACTGATTCGCGAACCGTTGAAGATGATTGCGTGCCTCGTGTTGGCCGGCATGATCTGCTGGCGCCTGCTCATCCTCTCGCTGGTCGTCGCTCCAGTGGCCGCCTATCTGGTCCGATGGTTGGCCAAAACGCTCAAGCGAGCTAACCGCCGCGCGATGGAAGAAATGGCCGGCATCTACACGACCCTCGAAGAGACGTTCCGCAGCATCAAAATCGTCAAGGCCTTCACCAACGAACGCCAAGAACGCCGCCAATTCCATCACAACAACAAGCGTTACTATCACAAGGCGATACGGATCGCCGCGTACGACTCGTTGACGCATCCGATGACCGAGGTGCTGGGCATTTTCGCCCTGTCGTTGGCGATGATCGCCGGCGCCTGGCTGATCCTATCACGCGAAACAACGCTGTTGGGCATCACGATGAGCAGCCGACCCTTGGACAGCGTCTCGCTGCTGATGTTCTACGGCTTTCTCGCCGGCGTCGCCGATCCGCTGCGCAAGATGTCCGACATCTTCAGCCGGCTGCAAGCCGCCACCGCGGCGGCCGATCGCATCTTTGACCGACTCGACCGCGAGCCGCACGTCCGCGACGCGAAACAGCCCGTCCCGTTCGAGCGCCATCACCGCGACTTGGTGTTCGACAACGTGAGCTTCGCCTACCAGCCCGGTCAGCCGGTATTGCAAAACGTCGATCTGCGAATCAATTTTGGCGAGACGATCGCCCTGGTCGGGCCCAATGGTTGCGGCAAGAGCACGCTGGCCAACCTGATCCCGCGCTTCGCCGATCCGACCGAGGGCCAGGTCAAGCTCGACGGCGTTTCGCTGGCCGACATGCGCGTCCGCGACGTCCGCCGCCAAATCGGCCTGGTCACGCAAGAGACAATGCTCTTCGACGATACGATCTTCAACAACATCCGCTACGGCGCGCCCAACGCCACGCATGACCAAGTGATCGAGGCGGCCAAGCAAGCCCACGCCCATCGCTTCATCGAACAGGAATTGCCCAACGGCTACGACACGTCGGCCGGAGCGCTCGGCAATTGCCTCTCCGGCGGTCAGCGACAACGCATCGCGTTGGCCCGGGCGATCCTCCGCGACCCGCCAATCCTCATCCTCGACGAGGCCACCAGCCAGGTCGACCTCGAAAGCGAACAGGCCATCCAGCAGGTCCTCGAACAGTTCACTCACAACCGCACCACGATCATGATTACCCACCGCCTCGGCATCCTGGCGCTCGCCGACCGGATCGTCGTGATGCACGGCGGCCGGATCATGGACGTCGGCCGGCACGAGGAACTTCTCGCCCGATGCGCCTTCTACCGCCGCCTCTACCAGATCGAGTTCGACGACCTGAAGCAGACGGCCTAGTGGTCTGTCCAGATTGTCGTTACTAATGGAGGTTCGGTGCGACAGAATCGTAA
>JAEWUR010000398.1 GCA_023397045.1 Planctomycetota bacterium | reverse complement strand
TCGCAACTCGTCGTCGAGCGGTGCAAGCGGTTGGCCGAAATGGGCAAGGACGTCGTCATGCTCATGGACTCGATCACGCGCCTCGCCAGGGCGTTCAATAAATGGGTCGGCAACACCGGCCGAACCATGAGCGGCGGCGTCGACATCAAGGCGATGGACATCCCCAAAAAACTCTTCGCCACCGCCCGATTGTTCGAAGAAGGCGGCTCGCTGACCATCGTCGGCACCGCGCTGGTCGACACCGGCAGCCGAATGGATGAGTTGATCTTCCGGGAATTCAAGGGCACCGGCAACATGGAACTGGTGCTCGACCGCAAACTGGCCGACCGCCGCGTCTGGCCGGCCATCGACATCAGCCAGTCGGGCACGCGCCGCGAGGAAAAACTCCTGTCGCCCGAAACCCTGCGAGCCGTCACCATGCTTCGCCGAACCCTTTCGACGATGCATCCGGTCGATGCCATGGAACAACTGACGGCCAAATTGGCCAAGTTCAAGTCGAACCAAGAGTTCATCAACTTGATCAGCGCCGCGAAGGGCGATTAGGCAGATTCAGGGTTGTCGGGGCAGCATAAACACGAGGTTTATGAGACAACGATCGTGAAACTCACACTCCACCAGCGCGATCTTCCGCTACATCATCCATTCTCCATCTTCCACGGCTCGACCGACGTGCAGCGCACGCTCATCGTGGAACTCGAGGAGGACGGTTTTCGCGGATACGGCGAGGCCGGAGCCAACACCTATTTCGGCACGACCGTCGAGGCCATGACGGCGCTGTTCGAACGGCACCGCGCCGCAATCGAGGCCCGCGCGATCGATGAGCCGGAGGTTCTCTGGCAAGAATTCCGCTCTCGGTTCGAGTCGTCGTCGCCGACCCAATGCGCTTTGGACATGGCCTGCAACGATCTCTGGGCAAAGACGCAAGGCCGGCCGCTCTGGCAACTCTGGGGACTCTCGCTCGACGAAATCCCCATGTCGAACTACACGATCGGGATGGCCCCCATCGAGGTCATGGTCGAAAAACTCCGCGAGTTCTCGCGATGGCCAATCTACAAAATCAAGCTGGGAACGCCCGACGACCTCGAAACGATCCGGACGCTACGCCAATACACCGACGCCGTGTTCCGCGTCGACGCGAATTGTGGATGGTCGGCCGCCGAGACCGTGACCAACGCGATGGCCATGCAGAAATGGGGCGTCGAGTTCATCGAGCAGCCACTGCCGGCCGACCGATGGGACGAGATGGCCGAGGTTTTCGAACGCTCAGCACTGCCGCTCGTGGCCGACGAAAGCTGCCGGACCGAGGCCGACGTCAAAAACTGCGTCGGCCATTTCCACGGCATCAACATCAAGCTCGTCAAGTGCGGCGGAATGACGCCCGCCCGACGAATGATCGCCCGAGCAAGGGAATTGGGCCTCAAGGTGATGATGGGCTGCATGGTCGAGTCGTCGATTGGCATCTCGGCCGTGGCCCAGTTCCTGCCGTTGCTCGACTACGTCGACATGGACGGAGCGTTGCTGCTCGAACGCGATCCGGCCGTCGGCGTCCGACTCGACCGCGGCCACGCAATCTTTCCCGACGAAAATGGGTGCGGCGCCCGACTGCTCGACAAGTAGACAACGACAGTGTGGCACGTCCCTGAGCGAAGCGAAGGGCGTGATTCGTATACGATCCGGCGACTCGTTCCCCGTTAGCGTGCGACCGGAAATCACGCGCGAAGCTCCGCGCCGAACTTCTCCCGGCACTCGGCCACGACCCGATCGCGCGCCTCGTCGGCCTGCTGGCCGGTCATCGTGCCCTCGGCCGATCGCAACGTGATCGAGAACAACAGGCTCTTCTTGTCGCCAAGCCGCTTCGCATCGCGGTAGGTGTCGCGGTAGTCGAGCGACTCGAAACACGCTCCCGCCGCGGCATGGACGACGCCGGCCACGTCGGCCCAACGAATCGACTCGTCCACTACAAGGTTCAGATCGCGCGTGACGGCCGGATACGGCGACTGAGCGACATACCGCGGCACCAGGTCGGTCGCATCGATCAGCGGCGCAACCCGGATCTCAGCCACCGTGGCCGGCGCACGCAGGTCGAACTGCTGCAAGGCGTCCGGCGTCAATCGGCCGACGTATCCGAACGGCTCGTCGCGGAATCGCAATCGACACCCGGCCGACGGATCGAGCACGGCGATCTCAGCGTCCTCGGCATCCAGCGGGTTGTTGATCTTCAACTCTCGAAGGATCGCCTCGATCACGCCTTTGACAACCGAATAGTCCCGACCGCTCGTGATCGACAGCATCAGTTCCTCGCGCGGCAAACCGCCGGCCTGCGGCAGATAGATTTTGGCGACCTCGAACAACTCGATCTCGGTATTGCCCAACGCCTCGTTGGTCCGCCGCACGTTCAGCAGACTCGGCACGAGGCTGCGGCGCAAGTGGTCGGCCCCGCGAATCACCGGCATCTGGCTGCGCAACGGCTCGGCATCGGTCCAAGGACTCATCACGGCCGACGTGCGCTCGTCGACGACGCTCAGCGTCATGGCCTCGTCAAATCCATCGGCCGTCAGCACATGCCGAATTTTTTCCAACACTCGATCCTCGCGGCGCCGCGCCGACGGAACCATCGGAACGCCGACGTCTTCCGGAATGCTGTCGTATCCGTAGATTCGCCCCACCTCCTCGATCAGATCGATTTCCCGCGTCAAGTCGCGGCGCCAACTCGGCGGCACAACCGTGAGGGCCGAGGGTGAACAAAAACTCCCCTCGCCCTTTGCTGTAAGGGCAGGGGCTGAACAAGAACTCCCCTCGCCCTTTGGGAGAGGGGCAGGGGGTGAGGGCTGCGTTGCGGGCGACGTGGGCTGCATCACCTCTTCATTCCCCAACGCCGCCAATATCTCGCGCACTCGCTCCTCGGGCACGTCGATTCCAAGGATTCGCTTCAATTGCGAAAAACGCAACACAACCGGCTCGCGCCGCGGCGGTTGCTGTCCGACATCGACCACGCCGGCTGCCAATTCACCGCCGGCCAGTTCCAGGATCAGTTCGCAACAACGGCGACTCGCCCAATCGAGCCCCTCGGGATCGACGCGCCGCTCGAAACGGTACGACGAATCGCTGTGCAGGTTCAACAGCCGGGCCGTATTGCGAATCGAAACCGGATTGAACTCGGCCGCCTCGACCAGCACGTCTCGGGTTGCATCGGTAATCTCCGTCTGCGCCCCGCCCATCACGCCGCCGATGGCCACCGGATCCTTGCCGTCGCAAATCATGCACATTTCCGGGCCGAGCACGTAACTCTTATGATCGATCGCCTCAATCGTCTCCCCAGACACGGGACGTCGCACGACGATTTCCGCCCCGGAAAAAAGGGGACATTCCCCATTTGCCGGCACCTTCTTCTCCGGTCCTTTCAGCTTTCCAAAATCGAACGTGTGCAGCGGCTGGCCGCATTCCATCATCACATAGTTACTGATGTCGACCACGTTGTTGATCGCCGTGATGCCGACCGTCTCCAGCCGCCGAACCATCCATTTCGGGCTTGGCCCGATCTTCACGCCGCGAACGACTCGGGCCGTATACCGCAAACAAAGATCGGGGCACTCGATGCGCACCTTCACAAGCCGATCGACCGGCGTCTTGCCCTCTTTGGGACTGGCCG
>JAEWUR010000323.1 GCA_023397045.1 Planctomycetota bacterium | reverse complement strand
GGATAGCGCCGAATGAGGCGGTTTTCGGAACGGCGACAATTGGTCGTCCACTTGGCCGCCGAAGTTGCCGGCGCTAAATGGCCAGCAGGGTCGCCCCCTTGCCAATTTGGACGTTCAGAATGAAAATGTTAGCGGCTATTATGCCGAGATTCGCATTTCTGCGTAGAAGACTCTTTCAAACCTCATGTCCCGAAGACAATGGTTTTACGAACCCCAGAATCGATAATCCGAGCGGCCAGTGCCTCGGATGGAAGTGGCGGATCGACCGGAGATACCAGCACGAGCGGTTCCCAACCGAGTGGATCGCAGCCCAGCGGATCGCAAGGAAGCGACGGATCCACAGGGAGCGGCTCGGGCAACGGTTTCACGGGGGCGATCGACCTCGTGAATGCCGTCTGGTGCGATGAGAACAAAATCAAATATTCGACGCTGACCCTATCGTTCCAAAATGGGCTGTTGATGGGGGTGGGCTGATACCATGGGCAGAATCTTTGAAGTTGAGGGAGATTGTTGTTGCCAAAGCTCGTCATCGACCTCCAGCAGCTCTTCATCAAGCTCGTCCAGTTCCAGTAGTTCCTCGTCGAGCAGTTCGTCGAGCGAGTCGTCGTCCTCGAACAGCAGCTCGTCCTCCTGCCCATCAAGCAGTTCTTCCTCCAGTTCGAGCAGTTCTGCATCCTCCAGCAGTTCATCAGCATCATCGTCCTCATCCCAAAGTGACTCGTCGTCGGAACACCCCAGTTCGTCGTCTTCGGATTCATCCGCTTCGTCTGAATCCACAAGTTCTTCATCGTCGTCATCATCGAGCGACTCATCTTCCCAATCGACCGCCTCGCTGTCGGGCGGTGCCAGTTCGTCGTCTATCTCCTCCAGTTCCTCATCGTCAAGCAGCAGCTCGTCGAGTAGCAGCAGTAGTAGCTCTTCCAGCAGCAGTTCGTCATCGTCCGAATCCTCCGGCTCGGCAGGTTCATCGTCCAGTTCATCGGATTCGAGCCAGAGTTCATCCGGAAGTAGCGATTCCTCATCTTCCAGTGAATCGTCCGATTCATCCTCGCAATCCCAAAGCCAAGGATCATCTTCGTCGTCCTCTGAATCGTCCGCCTCGTCGTCCAGCGAGTCATCGTCAGCCTCATCTGATTCCTCGGACAGTTCCTCGGCCTCTGCAAGCAATTCCACCGGCGGCAGTTCATCCTCGGGCAGTGTTTCGTCTGGTTCCGCATCTAGTTCCCAGAGTGATTCATCGTCCGAAAGCAGTTCCACGCCAAGCAGCAGTGGCTCGAGTGCTGACTCAAGCGGCGGTGGCTCCAGCGGCGGTTCCAGTGGAAGTGGTTCCGACAGCGTCGGATCGAGCAACGCCGGGTCAAGCGGCAGCGGATCTCCCAATAGCGGTTCCAGCGGTGGCTCAAGTACGTCGGCATCCAGCGGCAGTGCGTCCAGTGGTGGTGGCGGCGGATCGAGCGGCGGCGGAGGCGGTGCTTCATCCAGCAGCGAAAGCAGTTCGAGTAGCTCGGACAGCAGCAGTTCCTCGTCCGACAGTGGTTCTTCGTCTTCATCCGACAGTTCCAGCGGATCGAGCCAGGGACCGTGCAGCCCGGACGCCGCCCGAGCAGTGTCGGTTCAGAACCTCAGCGTCACAAACGCCGTCGACTGTGTTTCCTGCACCAATCCCAACGGCACGATCGGTTTCGGCAACCTCACACTCAGTTCCAAAGGCTTTTCGAGCGGCAGTTGGTATTGGAGCTTCTCTGCTCCGCGATGTTTCTATGCCCCCTATTACCCTCAGGGCTACATCAACGCGTCGGCCACACTCCGATGCGATTCCGAGACCGGTGGCTGGATGTTTTACGTCCAAGCCCAGGCGTTGCTCTCGTACCTGCAGGACATCCCCAACTGTCCCTACTCGCCTTGGGCGCCGTACCAACAGGCCACCTGCTATTTCGGTTGGGAGGGTGCCGTGAACGTCGGCGTCGACGGTGATGGCAAATTCCAGGGCGAGGTGGAAGTGCCGTTGAACTTCCTGTTTGGTAGCGGGGTAGGTTGTTGCGGTGGAAGTTGCACACTCACGTTCAAGTTCAATTAACGTTTTTGGAATAGGATATCATGTCATTCTCGAAAATACACCTGATCTGGCTTGGCGACGATCCTGCGGAGATGGGCAAGACGGCCGAGGAACACTGGCGAAAAATGGCACCGGACCGCGAAGTCATTTTGCATCGCGATACCTCGGCCTTGTTGCCCGAGTGGCAGGACGCCTGGAAACTTACGACCAATCTCTCGATGGAGAGCGATCTGTTGCGATGGTCGCTCCTGCTGACCCAAGGCGGTTGGTATTTCGACTGTGACATTCGAAGCCGGTTGCCATTGGACCAAATCGAGGCCGAATGCAAGGTGGACGAATCGCGGTGCTTCGTCACGCTTTTTGGGTCTTATTATTCGACGCCCGCCTCCGACATCCTGGCATGCAATCCCACGTGGCCCGGCCGACAGGCGATTATTGATTTTGTGCGTTCCCAAAAAGACCCGGCGGTCGTGCATAATTGGACCTTCGCCGGCAACATGCTGACGCCATTCCACCGTGAACATCGCGAATGGTTCACGGTCGCCCCGCCCGACCGCTACAGCCTGATGGCCGCGACGAAGGATGAAATCGTCTTCACCCGCTCCGGGCAGGCCGATCTCCCGACACGCAGCCAGGAGGAGCAGGACGCCTGCATGGCCGTTTGTCACGGATGCGAGCATTGCATGCCGCCTTATGGTTATTGTGAACTCCTCAGCGGATGCCACCAAGGACCGCGACACTTCAAGATGCTTCTTTCAGGCGATTGCCCCAAGAAGAAATGGCCGACACGCGGCGCTGATAGCAAGCCCACGAACGTCGAAGGCCAAAACAACGCCAAAATGGTACACCCTCGACCCGAGCGTGCCAGCCCGGCCGAGCAAGAACGCCGCAAGGCGATCTGCCTCGCCTGTGAGGATTGGACGACGGACAATCCGGCCGGCTGCCGGCGGATGAAAGAGTGCGACCGGCGCGAGAAATGGTTGATGGAGGCCCGGTGGCGAACATTGAACGCGACCTGCCTTCGGACGTGCGGCCGTTTACCAAACAAATGGAGTGAAGAAACAGTCGTGACGGCCGTACAGGAGATGAACATGCCGCTGACACCTGACCAACTCAAAGACTATTTCGATCGTGTGGTCGTCATCAATCTCGGTCGCCGTCCCGATCGATTATCGGCCTTTTGGCAGGAACTCGACGCCAAGGGTTGGCCGTTCAAGAAGCCCGAGGTATTCGAGGCCATCGATGGCGGGGCGCTGCCATTGCCAGCCGGCTGGTCCGCCGGCAGTGGTGCCTACGGCTGTATGCAATCCCATCGCCATATCTTAGAACGGGCAATCTTGGACGACGTAAAACATCTCTTGGTGTTGGAGGACGATCTGGTTCTCTGCGATGATTTTCCGAACAAGGCAGCCGCCTTCCTGGCCAATGTCCCTGACAACTGGGACCAACTGATGATCGGCGGCCAGCACATGAACAGTCCGATCCCGGTGAAATCATCCCAGGTCGATCGTCCTGGTGTAGTCCACTGCACCGATTGCCAGCGCACGCATGCCTACGCCATTCGTGGCCGCTTCTTGCGGGATCTCTACGGTCGTTGGATTTCGACTAAAGGCCACTGCGACCACATCATGGGCCCGTTCCAACGTTCGTATTTCGTCTACGCCCCCGATCCATTTCTCTGTGGCCAAGGTCGAACGAAGTCCGATATCAATGGCCGAATCAATCCCGCCAAGTTCTGGACACCGCCCAAGGAAGGCCAGCCCGTCGTTTTGCTCGATGCGCCGGCCGACGTCGTCAAGGCACTGCGGCGTTATGGTTTCCACACCGGCTACGATCGTGACCAAGAGACAGATATCGACAATGGCTTGATCGAGTTGTTCGACGGCCCGGAAGGCAATTGGTCTCACCGCCTGCGGCGTTGGATCGAGACAATCCAATGGGAAGTTGCATCCGGCGATCACTTGGTTTGCACCATCTGGCATCCGAAAGCCACATTGGAGTTGGTCAAAAGCGTCACGTCGGACCAAGTCTTCGGACTCTGCGGGCAAACGCTCGAAGAGGTCCTCGCCAACCTCGAAAGCACCCCTGAAGTGAAAACCCGGCTTGGTACCGGCCGCTCCGATCCACCGATCGTCCTATTACATGCCCCTCGTGACGTCGTCGCCATCTTGCGCGGCCATGGGTTCCACACAGGCTTTTCCCGGGATCGAGAGACCGACATCGACACCGGGTTGTTGCGGATACTTGGTTCCAATGATCGTGCCTGGCAGATTGAGGAACTCAAGAGGTGGTTCGCGTATCTGCGAAACGAGGCCGAAACGATTCCCAACGGCGTGGTCGCCGTCAGGCACCCGGACGCCACGAAAGAACTGTTGGAAGAGGCTGCCGGAGAGTCAGTTGTCGTGATCGAGGGCAACTCGGTCCAAGAAGTACTTGACGATCGCAAAGCAAAACTGGAGGTGAAACATGCGTCCTGACTCAAATTTGTGGCTCTACTGGGAAGGCCCCATGCCGCCGTACGTTCGGCTCTGCGCCGATCTGTTGCTGGCATATCATCCCAGTGCAAGATTGCTTGGACCGGAGGACCTGCCACAACTTGGGTTTTCCCGCGACGTCTTGGAGACGATCGCCAAGTGGCACGTCTGCCAACGTTCCGATGCGATCCGCACCATCCTGCTGGCCACCCATGGTGGAATGT
>JAEWUR010000238.1 GCA_023397045.1 Planctomycetota bacterium | reverse complement strand
TGCATCGAAACAGTATTCTCCGATCACCCCGCGAACCCAGGCGCCGCCCGAACTGGTTCGCCGCGTGAGCTTCGTGATCCGCAGGTCGTCGCCAATCGTGTGGTTTTTCGTAGTTTTCCTCATTTCGATTTCTCCGTGGTCTGGGGATGCTTGGTGTTCGTTCGCACATCTACACATGAGCCATGAAATCGATGAAACAGCAAGCCGAATCTGCCCAAAGTTGGTAATGAACGTGTAATTGTTTTTGAAAGTGTCGATGTCATGCCCGAAACTAACCCTTCTGGACAAACATCCGGTGCCATCAGCCCCCAATCCTTACGGCTGGAGGATTTGGCCAAGATCCTGTCGGCAATGGGCCCGAAACCCGTTACCGTCGAAATGCTGCACGCGGACATCGATGACGGCGCCCCGGTGAACCGAGATGGAACACTGAATTTGCTTCATTACACGAGTTGGCTAGCCGCCGAGGTCTTGCGTCATGGCGATTGATATTCGTAAACTACGATCCTCTGACCTGTGCCGGCTGTTGAACTCAACGCCGTTGGGCGAGGTGCTCGGTGAACGGGATTTGTACCGCCATCGCAACCGTGCGGGCTTCCGCATCGGGGACGGACGCTACATCGATCTGTTTCGCTATGCGGCCTGGCTTGCCGAAATGCGGCATGCTTCGAAGTCGCGGCCGGAAGCGGATCCCTATGCCGCCACGAAAGAAAGAGCCCGATCCCGAGCGGCGGCGATTTCCTTGGCGGGTCGGGATATCGGTGAATTGCCGGATATCGCCAATCCCGAGCGGCGGCTACGGGCGAAGAGTGATTTTCGATTCTTTTGCGAATCGTACTTCCCGTTGACGTTCCATTTGCCGTGGTCGAAGGACCACTTGAAGGTGATCGCCAAGATCGAGGAGGCGGTGCTCAAGGGTGGACTGTTTGCCATGGCAACCCCGCGCGGGTTTGGAAAAACTTCTCAAGCGGAGATCGCCTGTCTTTGGGCCACGCTGTACGGGCATCGGGACTTCGTGTGTCTAGTCGGCTCAGACGAGGGGCATGCAATGGACATGCTCGAATCGATCAAGACGGAATTGGACGGCAACGATCTGTTGGCCGAGGATTTTCCCGACGTCTGCTTCCCGATTCAGTGCCTTGACGGAATCGCCAACCGTTGCAGCGGCCAACTGTATCAGGAAGAACGAACGCACATCGGTTGGACGGCCAAGGATATTGTACTGCCGACGATCAAGCCTGCCGGCTGGCTCGACAACCCGGAACTGCGACCGTTTGTCGACAAAAAGGGTTTTGCGCTGGGCAGCGGTGCGATCGTCAAGGTTGCCGGCATTACCGGGCGAATCCGCGGAATGAAACATAAGCGAGCAGACGGTCACACCGCTCGGCCTTCGCTTGTGGTAATCGACGACCCACAGACCGACGATAGCGCCCGAAGCCTTTCTCAATGCGCCACGCGCGAAAGTATCCTGGCCGGAGCGATTTTGGGTCTTGCCGGCCCTGGCAAAAAGATTTCGGGCATCATGCCCTGTACGGTGATTCGCCCCGGCGACATGGCCGACAACATTTTGGACCGCGACAAGCACCCGGAATGGAACGGCGAGCGGACCAAGATGGTCTATGCGTTTCCGACCAATGAAAAACTCTGGATGCGTTACGGAGAGATCCGCGCCGAGAGTCTGAGGATGAGCCATGGCGGCCGTGAGGCGACGGAGTTCTATTGCGAGAATCGTGATGCCATGGACGAAGGGGCTGTGGTGGCCTGGCCCGAGCGACACAATTACGATGAGCTATCCGCCATCCAACATGCCATGAACTTGAAAATGCAAGATGAAGCGGCGTTCTTTGCGGAATACCAAAACGAACCTTTGCCCGAGGAGGTCGACGACGACGATCTATTGTCGGCCGATCAAATCGCGGCCAAGATCAATCGGATTGCACGGGGGACCGTGCCGATCGGCTGCAACCACCTGACCATGTTCATCGACATCCAGGCGAAGATGCTTTTTTATGTCATCGCGGCCTGGGAGGACGATTTCTCGGGCTACGTCGTGGATTACGGCAGCTATCCCGATCAGAAACGCGGCTATTTCACGCTTCGCGACGCCCGGCACACCTTGGCCACCGCATTCCCGGGAACCGGATTGGAAGGCTCAATCTATGCTGGCCTGGAGGCGTTGACCGGCCAGCAGCTATCGAAGAAGCTGCGACGCGATGACGGCGCGGAGATGCAGATCGAGCGATGCTTGATCGATGCCAACTGGGGCGTCTCGACGGATGTGGTCTACCAATTCTGCCGGCAGTCGGCCCATTCCGCGGTCCTACTGCCCAGCCACGGCCGGTTCGTCGGGGCTTCGAGCGTTCCTTTTTCCGAATACAAGCGGAAACTCGGCGATCGTGTCGGTCACAACTGGCGGATCCCGAACGTCCAAGGGAAACGGGCCGTTCGCCACGTCGTCTTCGATACCAACTATTGGAAAACGTTTTGCCATGCCCGGTTGGCGGTGGCCATGGGCGACAAGGGTTGTCTTTCACTGTTCGGCGACAATCCGGTGCAGCACAGGCTCTTTGCCGAACATATCACAGCCGAATACCGCGTGAAGACGGCAGGCCGAGGCCGAACCGTTGACGAATGGAAACTCCGGCCCGAAGCCACAGAAAACCACTGGCTCGACTGCCTGGTTGGTTGTGCGGTAGGGGCGTCGATTCAGGGTGTCGCCCTATTTGGGACCAGCCAGGCCGTGGCGACGAAGCGACCGCGACTTAAATTGTCAGAATTGCAGCGAGGAAAGCGACCGTAAATGACTGCCAGCACTCAAACGATCGAATCGGCAACAGTATTATCAAACGGTATCGAGTGTCCGCGATGCGGCTGCGATAAGGTCCCCGTATTGTACACGCGGTATCGTCCGAGACGAATTATTCGTGTTCGCCGATGCCACCAATGTAAAAGGAGGTTCATCACCCATGAAGTCATCGCCGCCTGTAGGATCCCTGGAATCGACGATTGCCAAGATCAACAATGCGGTTTCGCAAGTACCTTCTCCGGGGCCAATTAAGGAGATGGCGATTCCGCCGCAAGTGTGTGGCGTATACTTCCTTCTTTGGGAAAACGAGATTATCTACATCGGGCAATCCACGAACATCATCCAGCGAATATGCTCCCACGTGACGGAGGGTAAAAAAGGCTTTGATCGTGTTCTATATCTTCCTTGTCCACAAGGGCTGCTGGATCACTATGAGCGACAACTCATTCGCCATATCAGACCATGCCACAATCGTCAGCATCTGGAGATGGCACGCAGTGCAGAAAGA
>JAEWUR010000237.1 GCA_023397045.1 Planctomycetota bacterium | reverse complement strand
GATCCGTAGCTCCAGGCTCCATTCGGGTTGTCGACGGCTGAGAAGTCGGCGGCAGCGTCATAGGTTACGGTCTCCGCCTGTGCGCACACAGACCAACCCAACATCAAACCAATCAACAGCATACGCGTCTTCATAATACATACTCCCATTCACTCATTTGCACCGACGGCGTCGGCGGGAAACACTCCCGCGCACTCGAACGCAGACGGCCTGGATCCTCTTGCATCAAGCGATGCTATTTCTGCTCCAAAGTACTCTTAGAAACCGGTTTTGCCTCTAGTTCCAAACGCGGATCTCCGAAGACGATCCAATCGTACTGAATGCCATCATTGCTGCCGGTTGCAACCAGTGTCAGAAAACGATCACTGTCGGCAATGGCAACAGCTACAGTCGCGCCCTCGTTAAACGAGCTGAACTGCCGACGTTTGAAACGTGCTTCCCCATCCACGAGTACATGGAAGTCGGCAAATACCGATGTTCCCTCATTGGATGCTGTCTCTGTATTGCCTGCCTCGGAGCGGAATCGTGTCAATCTACAATCTGGAACGCAGCGACGGATCGCATCCAGATCGAACGTGATGCCCTTGTTGGCGTGAAGGAACAAAAACCCATGCTTGCCCGTACCGTAGTCAACGGCGCCTAACTTCGTTGGCGGGATAAACAGCGGACTCATGGGAGCGCCACCGGCCCAGACTACGCCCGATGTGTCGCCGTCCGTTTCAGGGCAATCGGCAAACGTGTGACCGGCGGAATCGACTTGAACGGGTCCCAATCGGGGGCACGGAACGAAGATGCCGTCGACCATCGGATGTCCCTCGACACGATGATATCGCCCATCGCTCATAGGCCATGGAGACGCCTGAGCCGGCCATTCGGCGACAATGCGTCCGTCGGTGGAATCGATGCCCCGGTTGCGTCTGCCCGAGAATCCATCGCCGCCGGCCACGGCGTCGACCAAATCGAATAGCTTGGTTTTTTGCTGAACGGCATTCCTCGGCAATTCGCGAACAAAGCCGGCGGCAGGGGACGAGAGCATCACGATCCGGCCTTTTCCCCCACGATATTCTACCTGTGCCGACTCGTTTTCATGCAACACGCGGCCGGCGTCTTCCGGTTTTTCCACATCGCCGACCTGTTGTACCCGTACTGATCCGCGGAAAACGTGCGAGGTCGTGCTGCCCCGCTTGTCCACTTCAACGCCGAACTCGGTGCCGAGGTCGGTGACGATGGCGGTGGGCGTTGTGACAGTGAATAGTGGTTGGTGGATAGTGGATAGAGAGGGATGAGAAATGGCGGATGGCGAATTGCGGATGGCGGACGTGTTTTGTTTTTCACTGGCCACTGTCCACTGGCCACTGGCCACTTTGTTCGTCTCCACCTTTCCCGTCAACTTGCCGATCGACAGAAAGCCGCCATTCTTCGATGCAACCTCAAAAGTCACGGGTCCCTGCAGAATGACCTTGGCGCCTGAGTTATAGGTGATTTCCAGCAGGCCGGAGGCAAGGTTGTAGGTGTCGCCGAGAGAAACAAGGGATTTCGGGATTTCGGGATTTCGGGATTGCAACTGTTTTGACCCTGAACCTTGAACCTTGTGCCTTGTGCCTTCCCCTGCCCCCTGAAACACGCAATTCACCATACCGGTGACCATGCCGACATGTTCGGTGGTTGGCACGGCTGTTATGCGGTCATCGGCCGTAGGTCGTGGATCCAGAGCGACGGGTGCAGGCTCGGAC
Organism: Planctomycetota bacterium; assembly: GCA_023397045.1. Classification (GTDB taxonomy): domain Bacteria; phylum Planctomycetota; class Planctomycetia; order Pirellulales; family Thermoguttaceae; genus JAEWUR01. Next base: position 1,614 of record JAEWUR010000237.1, on the reverse strand, counting down.
ACGCGAATAGAAGCACCAACGACGGCCCCAATGGCAAAAATCACGGTGGCAATCAAATACGCCACCGGCCAGCCGGAGGAGAAGTAAGTGAGAGAGGAATGGAAAGTGTTCGTCGCGATGATGGGGGCTGAAAGTGAGGGTGAGGCCATCTCGTCATCTTGATGGCTGAGCACCCACCTTAATCGCCTGTCGAACGATAATTGCTCCAGGTAATACTTCTGCGCCTCGGCGTTGCCGCTTAATAGCTGTTCCAGTTGTGCGAGATGACGATCCTCCATCGCATTGTCGCAAACCATGTCGATCAAGGTCTGCAATTCGCCCGAGGAATAATCCGTTTGAGTCATTGCTCACTCCTCTTATTGGAATAGTGAGCAACACAGATACGCAGTTCACGGCGAATTCGACTCAAGGCGTTGTAAACCCAACGGACGGAACGATTCGTTGCCTTAGCGATGCTTTCGCAACTCGCGTCCGATGAATAGCGTTTGCGAAGTAGCTCGCGGTCGTTAGCGGCAAGTTGCGCAACGCAGCGGCGCAAATCTTCCATGACGTCATCGTTGTCGTTCGTGAAACGCGGTGCATGGAAAGCCAACTCATCAACGAGAGCGTCAGAGAACGAAAGCCCCTGTCGCTTACGTTGAACTCTGTATTCCGAAACCTCGTATCGAGCGACTTGAAACGCCCACGCCCGAAAATCGGTGGTGAGGTCGAATTGGTTGCGCTTTTGCCACAATACCGTATTGGTGTTCTGGACAATTTCGGAGGCGGATTCAGGATCAGGCACAAGGGAATGGACGTAAAGGTAGATATCTAACTGGTGCGATGTCAGCACCCGGACAAATTCTGCCTCCCGGCTTTCATCCATTAACATGCGTGGATTATCGGACATCATGGATTCTCCGAGCGCTCCCTCGGGTCGCGCAGCGTATTGCTGCCGCACATCGATCAAATCGTGGCCCTACTACATACGAGATTCAACTTTCACTTTACTAACAAAATTGGCGGAATTCACGAAAATTACCATTGGCCGATTGGCTCGTCTTCACAACGAGTGATTCCGCGGCATGCCGCAAACCATTACTGGATAAGAGGTTGTCGTGTTTCCCGGTCATTTTCGGGACCTCCGCAATGGCCGGCGATCCGGCGTGGCTGGAACAGACGATTCGTCCGCACAAGCTTGCGGCGAGGCCCCATGGCTGGCACGTGGCGGTTCCCGCATCCCGCCGAGGAGATCCGCCCGCCGGACATCGCCGAATAAGAGGAACGGGTTGGTGGGGATTCGGAAATACGCTATCCGACATGGCTATTATTGACAGTGGTTTGCGCAGCGCGTTGTCCTGCGATTGCAGGCAACATATTCCACCGGCCCAGACGCCACCGAACAGATTGGTGTCTTGGCGGACATAGGGGGGCCTCATCGTTCCTCGATGGACCGGGCGACCCGACCCCGAAGTTGCCCCGCTCTAGTCGATGGCAGCGGCACGTCGCTTGCGAGCTCGCGCGATCAACGTGCATAAGGCGACGGCCAACACGACCGCGCCGAAGAGGCTCGCCGGCAGTAAGAACAGCCATGCCGCACCGATAACCGCGGCCAGCCACGGCCACGCCCGACCG
>JAEWUR010000464.1 GCA_023397045.1 Planctomycetota bacterium | reverse complement strand
GACGCCCTCACCCTAACCCTCTCCCGGAGGGAGAGGGGACGCTTGTTGTTTGTCTCCCGGAGGGATGAGATACCGTTGGCGATTGTTTCCCGGAGGGAGAAAGGGACCACCGTCAGTTGGGCCAGGTTCGTTCGATGAACGTGGTGTCGACCTTGGCCTCGTTGAAGGCCGTGTGATCGAGGATTTTTTGGTGTAGGGGGATGGTCGTTTTCACGCCCTCGATGTGCAATTCGCGGAGCGCCCGTTTCATGCAGGCGATAGCCTGTTGGCGGGTCGGCTGGTGGACGATCAGCTTGCCGATCATCGAATCGTAGTAGGGCGAGACGACGTATCCTTCGTGGATGTGCGAATCGAAACGGACGCCGAATCCGCCGGGCACGCGGAGTTTGGTGATCTGGCCGGGCGTCGGCCGGAACCGTTTTTCGGGATCCTCGGCGTTGATGCGGCACTCGATGGCCGCGCCGCGCGAGACGACGTCTTCCTGGCGGAAGGGCAAGGGTTCGCCGGCCGCCACCATGATTTGGGCCTTAATCAGGTCGATGCCGGTGATCATCTCGGTCACGGGATGCTCGACCTGGATTCGGGCGTTCATCTCGATGAAGTAGTAGTTGCCCGACTGATCGACGACGAACTCGACGGTGCCTGCGTTGGTGTAGTTGGCGGCGCGGATGAGTCGGACGGCCGACTCGCACATTTCCCGGCGGGTTTCGGGGGCGAGCAAGGGGCCGGGGCTTTCTTCGATGAGTTTTTGGTGCCGGCGCTGCATCGTGCAGTCGCGTTCCCAAAGGTGGACCGCGTTTCCGTGCTGGTCGGCGATCACCTGGACTTCGACGTGTCGGGGCTGTTCGATGTATTTTTCGAGGTAGATATCACCGTTGCCGAAGGCGGCCTCGGCCTCGGCCTGGGCCTGTTGGATGGCGGCCTTCAAAGCGAGGTCGTTCAGAGCGACGCGCATGCCTCGCCCGCCACCGCCGGCCGAGGCTTTGATGAGCACCGGGAAGCCGAATTGATGGGCCAGGGAGACGGCCTGGGCCTCGCCTTCGATCAGTCCGTCGCTGCCGGGGACGGTGGGGACGCCGACCTGTTTGGCCAGTTTTCGGGCGGCGTTTTTATCGCCTAGCAGCGCCATGGCCTCGTGCGTGGGACCGACGAACTCGATCTCGCAACTGCGGCAAACCTCGGCGAAATGGGCGTTTTCGGCGAGGAAACCGTATCCGGGGTGGATCGCCTGGACGTTGCCGATCTCGGCGGCGCTGATGACCCGATCGATCTTCAGATAGCTGTCGGCGGCTTTTGGCGGGCCGATGCAATAGGCCTCGTCGGCGAGTTCGAGATAGGCGGCGCCGCGGTCGGCTTCACTGTAGATCGCCACGGTTTCGATGCCCAACTCACGGCAGGCGCGAAAGATGCGTAAGGCGATTTCGCCACGATTGGCAACTAAGATTCTTTTAAACACGGCTACCACTGCATTGCGGTGAAGTTGTTCGTTTTCCGATCGACCGACCCATCGCTCGACCGTCTCCGTTTTTTGGGCGTTCCGGCGCGGTTACTCCTCCGGATTGACCTTGAACAAGGGCTGTCCAAACTCCACCGGTGCGCCGTTTTCGGCGAGGACCGCGACGATCCGGCCGGAGACCTCGGCGGGGATCTGGTTGAACACCTTCATGGCTTCAACGATGCAGACGGTCGTTTCGGGGCCGATGTGGTCGCCAATTTTGACATAGGCGGGCGAATCGGGACTCGATGCCGCGTAGAACGTTCCGACCATCGGGCTCTTAATGAGCACGGAGTTGTCGGGTTTGGCCTCGACCGGGGCGGGCTTGGCGGCGTCGGCAACGGCCGGGCCGGCGACGGCGGCGACCGGCATCGGCGGCGCGACGACCATGGCCTGTCCGGCGGCGGTCATGGCACGGCGGAGTTGGATCCGGACCTCTCCTTGTTGCAGGTCGATCTCGTTGAGATCGTGCTCTTTCATGAGTTCGACAAGGCGTCGGATCTTTCGGACGTCAAAAATGTCCTGATTTGGCGCGGGGGGCAGGTTCATAGATTTCCTCACAAAAAATGCCGCGGCCCGGTCTGGGTGCGGCGCTAGGCTACGACATCTTCGAGTTGTTTTGGCACATGCGTTAGGACTTCGTGGCCGGAGCGGGTGACCAGTACATCGTCTTCGATTCGGATGCCGCCCCAACCCGGCAGGTAAATTCCCGGTTCCACGGTCACGACCATTCCCGGCTTGAGTATTGTTGGGTTTTTGACGGCGAGTCGAGGCGATTCGTGGACCGCCAGCCCGAGTCCGTGTCCCAAACCGTGGCGAAAGCGCCGTCCGAAGCCGGCCTTGGCGATGTACGACCGCGCCACGTTGTCGACGTCGTGGGCGGAAATGCCGGGACGAATCGCACGGATGGCTCGGTTTTGGGCTTCCAACACGACCCTGTAAATTCGCTCGAATTTGGGCGAGATTCTACCCGTCACCAGCACCCGCGTCAAGTCGCTCCGGTACAGGCCCTCGTTGGCGCCCCAGTCGAAAAGGACGAAATCGGCCTCGCCGATGCGCCGTTGGCTGCTGGGGGTGGCATGGGGTAACGCTGCGCGGGGTCCGACCGCCACGATGCTGGGGAAGGCGGCATCCTTGGCCCCGAACAGGCGGAATTGGTGCTCCAGTTCGTCGGCGGCCTGTTTTTCGGTCATTTCAGGCCGAATTTTCGCCCGCAACGCGGCGAACGCATTTTCGGCCTGCTCGATGGCGACGCGCAGCCGGGCGATTTCGTATTTGTCTTTGGTCAGCCGAAGGTTCTCGACCATGCCCGAGGTCGACGCCAACGCGATTTTCGGCAATTTCGCGGCGATTCGATCGCGAAGGCCGACGGTGATCGAGTCGGCCTCGACGCCGAGGGGGCCGATTTTTGAGCCTCGGGCGACGTGCGAGATGGCCTGGGGCATCGTCTGACCGGGCGGACGGATGTGCATGTCGAGGCCCGGGCACTCCTCTTCCAACTGGGTCGTGTAACGCGGATCGCTCAGGATTGTCTCGCCATCGCGGCGGACCAGCAGATAGCTGTCGTCGCCGGTAAAGCCGGTCAGATAGGTGACGTTTGTAAAATCGGTCACGAGCAAAGCGTCGATGTTCGCTTTGGCGAGGGTTTTGCGAAGTCGGCGTCGTCGGGCGTCATAATCCATTCGAGTGATCGAGCGAGACGTGTTTTTGCGGCCGAGAAGGAGTATCGGCTCGTGACCATGAAGTGATAACAAGCAAATCGCAATTAGACCAAATGGGGGGACGGTCGACAAGGTCCTCTTTCGGAAAGGTTTTGGTAGTCCGGGTGTGGGGGTCGGCGTCGGAATCGTGCGGGACGGGGCTATCCTGTTTGACTTTCTCACTCTATGCTAAAGTTCATGCCAAATCGACGCACGACCAATCCTGGTAACCGTTCTCGACGCCGTCCCGACAGCGATCGTGCGCCGCCGGCTGGACAGAAACGCGGTAAGAAGGCTGCGGGGCCGTCGGGCAATGTGTCCGAAGGGCGTCCGTCGACAGGCCGCCGACCGGCTGGCCGACCGGGTGGCCGACCGACTGGTCGACCGGTGAAAGGCCGTCCGAAGCCGGCCCGGGGTGCTAAGAAGCCTGCGGTGAAGACCGCTCGCCAGGACGAGCAAGGTCCACCGCGGCTGCAGAAAGTTCTAGCGGCCGCGGGACTGGGCAGTCGTCGGCAATGCGAGGAATTGATCACGACGGGCCGCGTCGAGATCGATCGGCAAGTGGTTACCGAATTGGGCACCCGAGTGGATCCGGCCACGCAACAGATTCGCGTCGATGGCGTGGCGCTGAGTCGTCCGAAGTTAGTCTACTATGCCGTGAACAAACCGGTCGGCGTTGTCTGTACGAGTCGCGACCCGTCGGGTAGGCCGCGCGTAATCGATCTGCTGCCGAACAGCGAGGCACGGCTTTTCGCCATCGGCCGGCTCGACATGAGCAGCGACGGGCTGATCCTAGTGACCAACGACGGCGAGTTGGCGAATCGGTTGACTCATCCGCGCTATGGCGTCGGCAAGACGTATCGCGTAGTGGTGGCCGGCCAGCCGACGCGCGAGGTGTTGGACAAGCTTGTCCGAGGCGTTCATTTGGCGGAGGGCATCGCTCGGGCCGAACGCGTTCAGGTCAAATCGCAGCGCCGGGATAGCACACAACTGGAAATGGTGTTGCGCGAGGGAAAGAATCGGGAGATTCGCCGCATCTTGGCCCAAGTGGGCCACAAGGTTGAGCGACTGACGCGGATTGCCGTGGGGCCCGTGCGTCTGGGCGATCTGCCGTCCGGCGCCTGCCGCATTCTGACACGCGAGGAAGTTGCGTCGCTGCGGCGCGAAGCGAACGTCGCAGGCTGAAGCGGAATCACGCGATTTCTGTTGGGTGGCGGGCACCTTGGACTTCGGCACTGGCAGAGCCAGTGGCACGCAAGCGGGCAACTACAGACTTCGGCACTGGCAGAGCCAGTGGCACGCAAGCGGGCAACGGTCAGTTATGCTGAAGCATAACCTACAGACTGGCAGAGCCAGTGGCACGCAAGTCCTACT